>CAZYZC010000033.1:7365-10091 GCA_964650985.1 uncultured Planctomycetia bacterium
CCGAACTTAAACCATCGCCGCGCGCCCGATGTCTGGCTGCCTATGTGAGGTATAAGAACCATCACCAGTAAAAGGATCGATAACAGCATAAGGGGCTTCGCCGCCGCGCGTACCTTATCGAGATCCGCCAACATCGCCAGCACCATCATGAAAAGGCCTATCCCTATATACAGGAGATGCCTCTTTATATAATAAAGACTGTCGTTCATTACGGAATCGGCATATATGGCGCTGGCGGAGTATATCATCACTATGCCTATAGCGACCAGCGCGGCCACCGTTATGAATATTGCGCTTCTTGTGCTTCGCATCTTATACCGTCTACCGCTTTCCTGAATACTTCGCCGCGGTGTTTGTAACTTCTGTACATGTCAAAACTTGAGCACATCGGCGAGAGGAGCACCGAGTCGCCCTTCTTTGCGAGCCGGCGCGCCAGCCGCACCGCTTCATCCATATCTTCGGCGTTATGCACAGCGCAGGCGCCTTTGAAGGCCGCGGCTATTGCGCCTTTGGCTTCCCCTATCAATATCAGGTCCTTCACCTTAGCCCGGATCTTAAATTTAACGGCTCCGTAGTCGCTGTGCTTGTCCTTGCCCCCGGCGATCAGTATGACGGGCTTATCGCATGAATCGAGGGCCCGGGCGGTGGAGTCTACGGTCGTACCCTTCGAATCATCTATATACTCCACGCCTTCTATCACCGCGACCGTCTCGAACCTGTGAGGGAGCCCCTTAAAGTCCTTTATCGCGCGGAGCACCGATTCTCTTTTTACGCCGACGATCGAAGAGACAAGTATCGAGGCGAGGATATTCTCCGTGTTGTGGATCCCTTTTAAGTTCGTATCGAACTCATCCGCCGGGCTCTTCCTGTAGAACGAGGTCCGGGACTTCGTCAGCTTCTCAAGCCCCCTCAGGTTCCCGGCGTCATGATTTAGCACGAGATGGTCGTCTTTGTCCTGGTTCCTGAAGATCTTCAGTTTCTCGGCGAAGTAATCCTCGAATCCGGAATATCTGTCCATATGGTCGTCGGTTATATTGAGTATAACCGCTATGTGCGGCTTGAAATCCGCGGTCGTCTCAAGCTGGAAGGAGCTTACTTCCAGCACAACCCAGGTATCCTTCTTTATCCTGCCTATCTCGCCGCAGAGCGAGTTGCCGATGTTGCCGCAGACCACCGTGTCGAAGCCTCCGTCTTTTAACATCCGGCCGGTGAGGCTCGTCACCGTCGACTTGCCGTTGGTCCCGGTTATGGCTATTATCCTGCCCTTGCAGAACCTGTAACCGAGCTCCATCTCGCCTATGACGGTTATCTTATGCGCCCCCGCCCACTTGAGCGCCGGAGACGTCTTCTCCACGCCCGGGCTCAACACTACCAGGTCGCTGCCTTTTATATACTCCTCTGTATGCCTGCCGATCTCGACCTTGACGCCTTTTGCTTCAAGCTTCTCCTTCGCCTCCCGTATGGCCGGCGAATCCCCGGCGTCCGTGACCCAGACCTTGGCGCCGAGATCGGCGGCGAGCATAGCGGCATTGAACCCGCTGTTGCCGAGTCCGATCACCGTTATCTTTTTATCTTTTAAGTCCATACGTATTTCACAATTAATTTTATCTGTCACAAAATAGGTAAAATAGGGTAAAATAGGGACAGACACCTATTAGGTAAAATAGGGACGGTAAAATAGGGACAGACACCTATTTTTCCGTCTCGTTACCTGTAGAAAAATAGGTGTCTGTCCCTATTTTACTGCAGTTTAAGCGTCGCTAAGCTCGCCAGGGCCAGCACTATCGCGATGATCCAGAACCTGACGGTAATCTTCGACTCCGCCCACTTGAGATGCTGAAAGTGGTGATGGATCGGCGCCATGAGGAACAGCCTCTTCTTCGTCGTCTTGAACCAGATCACCTGCAGGACCACCGAAAAGGCTTCGAATACAAATATACCGCCGACCAGGAATAGCAGGAGCTCCTTCTTTATCATGACGGCTACCACCCCTATCGCTCCTCCGAGAGCCAGGGATCCCGTATCCCCCATGAAGACTGAGGCCGGATGGGAATTGAACCATAGGAACCCGAGGCCCGCGCCGGCCATGGCCGCGCAGAATACGGCAAGCTCTCCGCCTCCGGGAAGATAGAAGACATTGAGGTACTCGGAAACCCTGGCGTGCCCGGTTATGTAGCTCAATATCGCGTAGGACAGGGCCGCTATCACCGTACAACCTATCGCCAGGCCGTCGAGGCCGTCGGTAAGGTTCACCGCGTTGGAGGTGCTGATGATGACGAGCACCACGAACAATATATACAATATGCCCAGATTAAGGACGAACTGCTTGACGAACGGAACGGAAAGGGTCTGAGGTATCGGGGTCAAGAACATTATGTACAGGGCTATCGCGCCCCCCAGCAAAAATTGCCCCAAAAGCTTCATGCCCGGCCGCAGGCCGAGATTCGTCTTCTTCGTTATTTTGGTATAATCGTCGCTGAAGCCGATGAGCCCGAGCCATAGGAATGACGCCAGCGCCACCAGGACATACTGGTTCGCGATATCTGCCCACAATATCGTGGAGACGGATATCGCCAATATTATGATGATGCCGCCCATCGTGGGCGTATCCTGTTTATGCTTGTTGATGTTATACAGGGATTCTACGTGATCCCTTCGTATATTCTCCCCGAAATTCATTTTTTTAAGCCATCGTATTATGATCGGGCCCACTATAAGCGATATTA
>CAZYZC010000034.1:0-9632 GCA_964650985.1 uncultured Planctomycetia bacterium
CGTCCCTGTAGCTCAGTTGGATAGAGCATCTGCCTTCAATAGGAGCTTCTATGCGGAATAAAACGCATAGAATGAATGCAGCTATATGCAAGGATCCCCTGTCATAAACAGGGCAATTTGCAGGCAACCGGCTCGAACTACAGGTAGAAGGTCCATAAGATAAAGGAGAGGGGGTGAAGAAGCTGCATCATACGAAGTTTAAAGCAGATGTCGGTTTGGCTAAAGTGCTAAGCGACCTTACATTAAAGGGCTATGTTCCATGTCTTCCATTATCGGAACACCAACCCTATGACATCGTTGCTGTTTCGCAATCAGGGAAGGTATTTAAATTACAAGTTAAATACTCTGCCTTAAAGCCTAACAAAACGATAGAGGTTCGTTTCCGCACCAGCTGGGCTGATAAAAACGGAACTCACACAAAACACTACTCTAAGGAGCAATTTGATTATTACGCTGTATATTGCCCCGAGAAGGATATGGTGTTGTATGTGTATAATAGCCCGGATTGTCCGAAAGCTATTCGTTTTGAGAAAGCTGCAAACAATCAAACGTATGATGTTAAATGGGCCAAAGATTACCTGAAGCTCGACCGAGAGTCCTCAGAGACTATACGCTGCACGCCTGAAACGGCGAAGACATAGTCCAGACCGCAACAGAAATTGGCCGGAGTAATCCGGTGCGGTAAGCTAAGCAGAGGGTCGCCTGTTCGAATCAGGCCAGGGACGCCATGTACCACTCGCAACAACTCGATATAGCTATTGCTCGGGTACATGGCACAGCCATGACGTGTAGTGGTACATGCCCTGTACCCTGCACCATTCCTCATTTTATTCGTCA
Source organism: uncultured Planctomycetia bacterium (assembly GCA_964650985.1). GTDB lineage: Bacteria > Omnitrophota > Gorgyraeia > 2-01-FULL-45-10 > 2-01-FULL-45-10 > JAPLMF01. The sequence goes on from CAZYZC010000034.1 coordinate 838, forward strand.
GTTGCAGGGCGAAGCCGGAGGCTATCGTTTGACGGTATGCCGACTGGTACAGGGCACATCATCGAGAGAGAAAATTCAAGATATTTCAGTAGTTTGAGCCGTTTCATTGATACTAACGCAACCTGTCAGATCGCATTGGTATAGCCGATATATAGCCAAAATCTCCTCTCCCCACATCTCCTTATCTCTCTTTTAATAGGTGGGCATTTAATCGGTTTTTGGCAGTATTTATTGATTTATGAATATTATTGTATTGGTAAAAGGCCTATTAAGCGGATTTAACGATAGACTTCTCTGCGATGGGCTATGTCGAGGATTTTGATATTTCTTCTAGAGTCATCGACTGAATAAATAATTCGATAATCTCCGACTCGGATACGGTAAAAATCGCTGTCAGAAGCTTCTTAATTCCGAACGGTCTTGGGTGGATTTCAAGCTCGAATAACTTTGGCAGGATTCTATCTTGTAAACCTTGAGGAAGTTTTTTAAACTGGCGCTGTGCGCTAGTTGTTATTTCAATTGAATACTTGCTCAATTCTTGTGGTCCCTTTTAAGATTTCTTACAAAAGTGTGAAGTTTTTTGCATTTCTCGGCGCTTCTTTTCACGGCTATCGTAAGATCGATAATGTCTTCTCTGAAAGAATGGTCCTTGATTATCGTGAATAGAAAAGCATTCTGTTCCGGTTTTGGGAGCGCCCTGAACGCTGTCAGGAATACTTCCGCTGTGGCTTGTGCTGTTGTCATATTATTTTCTCCTTTTGTATTTCTAACGCAAGTATATCATATAAAAAACACATTGTAAAGAATGCCCCAGGAAGTAGGAAATTCTTGCCAATCATAGATAATAAACATATAATAAAAGCGATAATGAAAAAGATAATCCTTTCCATTCTGTTGTTGGTTGTAATTGCGATATCCGCCGCTGTCGTATATCTAAACACCGTCGTCTTGCCCATAAAAGTCAAAGCCATTATCCAAAAATCTATCGAAGACGCTAGCGGTAAGAGTGTTTCGATAGGTCAAGTAAAGGTTGGCCTGATAAGCGGCCTTATATTACGGGATATGTCGATAGGCGATGAAACAAATACCATAATCAGCGCTAAAGAAGTTTCTTTAAGACCATTTATACTTCCGTTTTTAAAAAAAGAATTCATTGTACCGGTCATCAAGGTCAAATCGCCTATCATAAACCTCGAGCGCCGTCCGGACGGTACCTTCAACATAGCCGATCTTTTTAAGGATTACAGCCCTAAGGCCGGGGAATTTCATGTCATAATAAGCCGGATCAACATAAAGGATGGCAGGGGGACTTTTACCGACAGCACGTTCGCCGAGCCGTTCAAAAAAGATATCAACAGCCTTAACGCCGATATCCGGTTGCTGCTGCCCGGCAAGATAAGATTCGAGGCGGATTGCGACATACCAGGCGGGTTGTCTACGATCGTCGGGCTATGGGGAGAATATTCGATAACCGACGGATCCGTCGTCGCTAAGGTAACCCTGACCGACGTTTCGCCGGGCGAATTTGCCCCTTATTACAGGGACCTTAATGTAGATATCCGCAGCGGCAGGGCGGACGCCCTGGCGAATCTTAAATACGGAAAGTCGGTACTGACCGGGGATCTCGACATCCGCGTCAGAGAGATGTCCCTGATCAAGGGCGATATATCCGCTAACTTCAGTTCCGATATAAAGTGCGAAGGCTCTTACGACCTAACCGGTAAAGAGCTGAAGTACTCCGGAAGTATGTCCGTCCGGAATATGGAGATAGACGGCATTAAAGACTTGGAAAAGATAGAGAGCCTGCGCGCCGAAGTCGAATTTACGGAGTCATCGTTTCATGCCAGGGAGATAAGGTGCGTGGTATTCGGCATGCCGTTCGGCGCCGAAGCCTATGTTCCCGATTACAGGACCCCTCTATTTATCGCGGACATAACGTCGGAGCTCAGCCTCGGCGCGCTGAAAGAGCTGCTGAAAGACAAGTTTAATATATTGGTGCCGGCGGATATGAGGGGAGACGGCAGGCTGTATTTTAAATGGGAGGCCGATCTGAAGGAGGATGATGCCCTTCCGGAGATAAATGGTTATCTCGATATGGAGAAGGCGACGATCGTTTTCAGTAAGGAGAAGCCTCCTCTTGAAATAGCTTCCGGGCAGATCCAATTCAATTCGAAACAGCTCACATGGCAGGACCTCGAAGTGAAGTACCGCGATACCTTATACAGCTCATCGGGGACCCTTACAGATTTTGAAGCTCCCGGAGTGCAGATATCGCTCGATTCGAGGGACCTGGCCCTTAAGGCCGCCGTGGCCCTAAGCGGCAATACCGCGATTGTGTCAAAGTTTACCGGCAAATATCTCGGGACTAATTTTTCGCTCACCGGGGATATCGACATGTCAGATCTATCCGGGATGCTGGGCGAGGTAAACGGTACCGCCGAAACCAGCGTCGAGGAGATAAAGAACATAATGAAAGGCTCAAAAGAGAAGCTTGAAGAGATGAAGCTCTCCGGAGCGCTTAAGGTCGACTTCAGGCTGGCCGGGAGGATCGGCGACGCCAGGTCGTGCGCCATAGACGCTAAAATATTCTCGAGCTCTATTTCGATATACGATCTGAGGCCGGCCGATGTAATGATCGATTACATCCAGAGAGAAGGGGTGGGCGACATAACGCGGTTTCACTCCTTTCTTTACGGCGGTACCGTTACGGCATCCGGCAGGATGTGGTTAAACTCCGCCGGCCTTCCGTATGTCATGAACGCGGATATCGCCGGCATAAAGATAGAGGGCCTGAAGGCCGCCACCGCATTTAAGGACAAGGACATATCCGGTACGCTGCGCTGCCAGGCCCATCTGGAAGGGCTGTATGAAGATCCATCCAGGACGGTCGGGAGCGGCAAGATAGCGATAAATAACGGAAATCTTTGGCAGCTAAACCTGTTTCAGGGAATAGGGAAGCTTCTTCTCTCAAAGGATATCAGCAATGCCGTATTCAGCGACGGCGGCTGCAGTTTCTCGGTAAAGGATAAATCGATATATACCAATGACCTTGTATTGAGATCGAATCTTCTTAGTATATACGGTTCGGTAAAGATAAGTTTTGATAAATACATAGACGCATCGCTTAAGTCGGAATTTACGGATGAAGCGCTAAGATCCGGGTCTGTCAGCGATGCCGCGGACCAGATCGGTCGGAATAGTTATATCACTATAAAAGGAAGCCTCAAGAATCCTAAGTACGCCGTGAGGCCGGATATGCCCAATATAGTGCAGGGGTTGGCGGAGAAATTTTTCAATAATTGAGGTAGTAGATTTAATTCCGTGAGCGCTCTTTCAAATTGCAAATTCTTTGAGAGAGAATTTGCAATTTATTGATTCGCTCACGGAATGGAAATTTCAGAGAAATTTCCAAGCGCCTGTGGCCTAACGGATAAGGCACTAGCCTCCGAAGCTAGTCATGGCGGTTCGATTCCGCCCAGGCGCGCCATGAACCACTTGCGATAACTTGCTATAGATATCGCTCGGGTTCATGGCACAGCCATATAGTTTAGTGGTTCATGCCCTGTACCGGAGGAGCGAAGCGACGACTGGTACAGGGCAATGTAAACTTAAGGAGGAGTTATGCCGATCATGCAGAAACTGATTCTCGTCTGTCCGTTCTTTGGTCTCGGAATTATCATAGTGGCTGCCTCGGTGATTTTATCCGTAGTAGGGCTGGTTATAGTAAAGCGCTACATATCCCACCAGAAACTGAAGACTCACAACGATATAGCGGGAGCCATATTCCAAACCCTCGGGGTGGCGTATACGGTGCTTCTGGCGTTTATGGTGGTAGTGGCGTGGCAGAACTTTGACCGGACGGGTCTTACGGCCGAGACGGAGGCAAATTATCTCGCGGACCTTATGGAGGATTCCAGCGCCTTTTCGAAGGATTTCAGCATGAAGATTCGGAAAGCTTCCGAGGAGTATGCCAAAAATGTTATAAATCAGGAGTGGGCCATGCTTGCCGAAGGTAAGGAAAGTCCGGTGGCAAAAGAATCCTTAGGCAAGATATCGGCACTGTACGCTTCCTATATGCCGCAGAATGTTAAAGAGGAAATATTTTTAGCTGAATCCGTAAAGAAGCTTAATTTACTGAGTGAGATGAGAAGGATCCGCATATTTGAATCGCGGCAGGGGATACCGGCGCTATTGTGGGTAGTGCTTATAGTAGGCGCGCTGGCCACAATCACTTTCACTTTTTTCTTCGGTTCCGATAATCCCAAAGCGCAGATGCTGATGACGTCCCTTCTGGCCATAGTCATAGCGCTGATACTCTATACTGTATTGTCTCTCGATTTTCCATTTACCGGTGGCGTAAAAGTCAATCCGGACGCATTTCGAGAAATGCTTAAATACTAGCCTCGCCCCTTGCAAAAGTTAGTTTTTGTGATAGACTTTTGTTGCAGGAGTTCATCAGCATCCTTCCTGCTGTACGACGTCCCGCCCCGGTTAGATCGACTTTTTAGGCGGGATACAGAGGGGGTTTGTGATCAGGCTAAGACCGTCAATATTATTGGCCGGTTTACTGATTATCACGATTCTCATGCCGCAAGCCATGGAGGCTGCCTCGTACTCCCTCCTTCCGCCTTCAATACTCGATCAAGCCTGTTTTAGCCAGTTATTAACCGCCGTCCGTATCGGTAAGATCATATACAGGATGGACGCGTTCGACAGATTACCCGCAAGTGAGCTTAATGAAAAACTGGCGGCGCTTTCTTCCGAAACCCCCGGGCCTATATTCGACGCGGACAATGCAGATTTTAAGAAGGGAGACTTCACCCGTCATTATCTATTCACGATAGACGGCAGAAGCCTGATAATGAGAGTCTTTTTAACCTCGGAGCTGCGGCTCCAGCCAGAGATTCCCGATAAAGACATGATCGTAAAGGGCGAGATAGGAGATCTTAATGCTACTTACCAGGTCTTCGATATAAAATCACTGGTCGAAGGGCACAAACCCCAGCCCCGCGTCACATTCCATTCCAGAGAAGCCGAAAGATCTTCCTAATTTAAGAGTGTTCAATTTTAACTTTTGCTGATACAAACGTTGTGGTATAATCACGGACACGTGGTGGCTATAGTGTAAAGGTTAGCACAACAGACTGTGGCTCTGTTTGCACGGGTTCGAATCCCGTTAGCCACCCCAAACTGGACGCCCCTGCGAACCGCAGGGCGTAAGTGCCAAAGCCTTATCCTGACCTATGGTCGGGGTAGGGCTTTTGCCGTTTTGGGCGGGTTTTGGAGCGATATGCGTGGGTAAGGTATCGGCTAGAGCCTGATCTATATACATGTTTATGGCGATTTTGTCATCATAAACGGTAATATCCTTGATTAGGGCTTGTAGGAGGCCTTTTTGAGCTTCCGGAGGGGCTTGGTCGAGGTATTGCATGGCAAGTTTGATGTTTGAGTAAAGGAACTCCCCGGATGAGGCGTCCATCTGCGCCACCCGCTTTTGAGCCTGCAGTTTATTGATGTCTTCTTCGAGCTTTTCTATTCTAGATTCAATCCCTGATAGCTTGGTTTTATAGGTTGGTCCTTGCGTTATTTTGTTGCTAAGGGCTAATTCGACGAGATTCTCCGCCTCGTGGCGCAAGGCGTTCAGTTCATTTTGTTTTTCATTGAGCGCGGCCTCAATCTTCTCAAACTTCATCTTGGATTCCAAAATAGCGTTGCCAATGGCCTTAATAATAACATCTTGGTTATGCGAGGCTCGTTTAAAGTAGTCAACTATCGCCTCATCGAATCCGGGAGCGGAGATGCGTTTGTAGGAGCAACCGAGACCTTGCCTTGATCGCGCGCATTCGTAGTAAAAGAATTTATTTTTACTTCTTCCCGCGGAGTGGGAGTTTACCAGTTGGCTTCCGCAGTGGCCGCATTTAATCAAACCGCCGAGTAAAAAGATATACTCTGGTATGTTTTTGACGAGGCTATGACCCGGAAGTCGGGCGACTAATATGGTGTTAGCTTTTTTCCATAACGCCTCATCAATTAACGGTGTATGTTTTCCCTTGTGGATCTCACCGTTGTATTTTAAATATCCTTTATAGAAAGGGTTTTTGACGATGATTGAAATCCCTTGTCTACGCCAGATATTTCCTTTCCTTGTGGATATGCCTCTTTTAACAAGTTCTAGTCCGATTTCGGTAAGCGACCGGTTGTCCGCGGCCATTTCAAAAACAACTTTAATATGGGGGGCGACCTTTTCATCGATTATTGCTTTCATGGGCTGTTTTCCATTCGGTAGGGGATCGCCGTCTTTTATCAATTTATAACCTATAGGAGTATTCCCGCCGATTCTTAAACCCTGCCGGACCCGGGCAATCGCGGATGCCTTTACGCGCTCTCCGGTCAGTTCGCGTTCAAAGGCGGAAAGGATCCCAAGTATACCTATTACAACGCGTCCTATAGCAGTGGAGCTGTCTAGATTTTCACGAACAGAGACAAAATCCACTTCTTTTGCTCTGAAAAGATCAATAAGGGTATACAGATCTCTCGTGTTACGAGTTAAGCGGTCAAGACGGAAGAATATTATGCCGTCGAATGACCGCTTTGTTTGAACGTCGTTTAAGATAGACTGTATACCGGGACGGTTTAGGTCCTTGCCGGAATATCCATCATCATTAACCCTGCCTTTATTACCGATATCGGCGAGTTCGTAGCCGAAGGCATCAAGCATATTCTTGCAGTGATGCGCTTGGGCATCGAGCGTGGTGAAGTCGCCTTGCGCCTGATCATCAGTCGAGCAGCGTGTATAAATCACATAACGTTTTTTCTTTTCTGTTTTGGTATTTGTGATCATAAAATCACCCCTTTAAATTGATGGGTAGCCACCATACAGAAGAAGCATCTTCTGCATGGTGGCGGTAGAGCACTTATGCTTGTGTCTTTTCTCTAGATTTACCCGTTCCCCAGCCGTTTTTCCATCTGGCTACTGCCCCGGCTATGATCTCGTTGATACGCTCTTGGGTTGTTCCATCCGCAAGGATCTCCGCAAGCTCTTGTTTGTTGGTTACGCGGAAGTTTTTTATGCCTCTGGCCTTGGCCTCGAGCATAAGCTCATTACGCGATAGCTTGTTAGAGCGCATAGCGGCAGGCTCAGGTTGTTTTACCGTTTTCGCAGGGACATTCGGCTTCTGAGTCTTAGGCTTTGCCTTGCTTTTCTTTTTCTGTTTCGCGGTCATCATGTTCACCTCCTTTCGTATTTTCGCTGCTTTTGAAGCACCCCAACCCTATAACAACCGTTTTACAAGTCAAGCTATATAAGATAGTTTTGGATATTCGCAGCCTTACTGTTTATATACGCCGTTTTCGAAAAATCTGTCGGCACTTTTTCGACAGACGTCGTATGTATGCATTGGAGGTGGATATACATGAGACATTCAATAATGCGAAACTTTCAGAAGCGGTTTGAGGGCAAGATCGAAGTGGCATATCGAGAAAAGCCGCTAGAACCAGCCGAGCAGCAAATACACAATACGAGGCTTTTAAATGCTTTTACGCAGGTTTTATCCAGCGTCTTAAAGCGAGAACCCACGCAGGAAGAGCTTCTAGGGATCGTAGATATCTCAAATCACAAACACAATCGTAAAAATAAGCAGATTTAAGTTCCGTCATTACTCCGTCATTTTAAACGGGGGCAAAAAGTCTTATCCTTTAGTTAGGGCTTATTCAGAGACACCGAAAAAGAAAGGCGGGGTGTCTCATGATGAAGCCAAGTTACAAAGGTGTTTTTGAAGGCTGGGAAATAGCGGTAGCGAAGAAGTTAATCAATAACTTCAAGAAGCAGTGGCGGTGTTTAGGTATAGATGATTTTGATGATCTTTTGCAAGAGTGTTTAACTCACTGGTTTTTCGTAAAAGATAAATACAATCCATTAGCCGAGGCGTCAGAAAAGACGTTTATGGCGGGGGTTGTTAAAAATAAGCTTTCCGACATCGTTAAGGATCACGAACGATTACGCAGGAAAGGCGCTCAAAACACAATTTCTTTATACGAGCCCTTATCGGACGAAGAGGACGCTCCCACCTTATTAGATTCCATTCCCGCGGATGAAGAATATGCCTCAAATCTTCGGATTCATACCGAGCTTAATATAGACATCTCACGCACTTTTCAAAAACTCACTCCAAAACAACAGGAGCTTTGCCGTCTTCTGGGTGAAGAGGGCTTGAATATTAAGGAGGCCAGCGAAGTATTAAAGACGCCCCGGGGCACTGTCTACGAAGAAATCAACCGCATTAAATCCATATTCGAAAAGGAAAACCTCCATGAATATCTCGAATAAAAAAAGTCCCGACACTTTTCAAACAAACGTCGTATGCATGTCTTAAGAGGAGAAATCGATGGGTGAAGTTTGCAGATTCAAATTTAGAGAAGGCATAAGCAAGGCGATGATCGAGGAGCAGATTACTACGGCGATTATCACTGCGGAATGCAACTTCGGGCAGGCAAGAGTCAGGCTTCACGCCAGCTACGCGGCTTCAGACGGCAAGGCAATTATCGATGTTTCCAGTGATGTTGGCGAGCATATCGCTCAGGTCTTTACAGGGCTAATGATTCGCAAGATTGGTGAGGAAAACTTTACCGTAGACCGGTTGAGAAAAAAGGATGACGCATGAAGGTCGATCTGGGACTTAAAAAACTTTACAAAGGGCTTAGCTGGTACAACCGCCGCAAGTTGATCGAGGCGAATCGTCCGTGTGGTAAGCAGAAAAGGAAGGCGGGCGATGGAAAGTCTTTATAAACACCAGCGC
>CAZYZC010000035.1:0-7404 GCA_964650985.1 uncultured Planctomycetia bacterium
TCGGCCTCTTTAATCTCTATCTGGATATCATCGGAAACTTCAGGTATAACGTCCACGGAAGCGAATGACGTATGCCTGCGCTTATTGGAATCAAAAGGGGATATCCTGACCAGCCTGTGCACGCCGGTCTCGGACTTGAGATGGCCGTAGGCGTAGTCGCCCTTTATTATGATCGTCGCGTTCTTCACGCCGGCTTCTTCACCGACCGTCGTATCTATAGACGTTACGCCGAATCCCAGTCCTTGAGCCCATCTCGAATACATGCGCAGGAGCATCGCGGCCCAATCGCATGACTCCGTCCCTCCGGCGCCCGCGTTTATGCTCAATATCGCGTTGGACGAGTCGGCCTCATCACCCAGGAGCGTCCTGAATTCAAGCTCATCGGCCTTAATTTTAAGGGCAGCTATGTCGACCTTGAAGTGTCCCAGGGATTCCGCGTCCTCGGGCCCCGCTATTCCCACTACCTCTTCCAAGCCCTTAAACTCGGACTCGAGCTTGCGGAAAGGCTCCACACACGACCTCAATATCTTCAGTTCTTTTAATACCTTCCTGGACCTCTCCTCGTCCTTCCAGAATTCCTGCTGCTCTATCTCCCGCTCGAGCTCCAAAACCTTCTTTGCCTTGGCCGTAACGTCAAAGGTAACCCCTGAGGCTATCTATAAGCCTCTGGAGGGATTCAAGCTCTTTCTTAAGTTCTTCTATCATTTTATCCTCTTTTGACGATTATATCAGCGACAGAGGCTTAAAGTCAATTCCTTCCGATAGCCTTCCGATAGCTTCTCTTGCCCCAAGCCGGATGCGTGAAGACGCCTGGTTTGGATATTTAAATGTCTTATCCGCGGTATCTCTTCGACATGAGGCTCTTGTGGTACGATATCGCGAAGCGGTGAGCCTCATCCCTCACCCTCTGCAGAAGATGAAGGGCTTTCGATTCTTTCGGAAGCAATATCGGGTCCTTTCTACCTTTTAAGTATAATTTTTCAAATTCCTTGGCTATCCCTACAACAGGGACCTTCGTAATACCCAGGTTCTCAAGCTCACCCGCGGCGGCCGCCAGATGCCCCTTACCGCCGTCTATCAATATGAGGTCCGGAAGCCCTTTGCCTTCCTTCACTATCCTGAAATAACGCCTTCCCACTATCTCTCTCATCATCGCGTAATCGTCTACTCCGGAAACGGTCTTTATCCTGAAATGACGGTACTCTTCCTTCTTCGGGCGGCCTTTATAAAAATATATCATGGAGCCGACGGCGGCTTCTCCCATTATATTCGAGACATCGAAAGCCTCTATGGTCTCCGGGATTTTAGCCATTCCAAGCACCATCTTAAGCTCCTCAAGGCCTCCGGACGGCCTATAGAGAACGGAGTCTTCCTTTATAGTACTTAAGGCTTCCAGCCTGTCCTTAAATCCGGCGGCCGTCTCGAAGTCCTCCTTCGCCGCGGCTTCCTTCATCTTTGAGGATATCGTATTCAAAAGTTCCCGTCTTCTGCCTTCAAGGAAGAGCTTAAGCTCCCTGACGATCTCCGAATACCCATCCCTGTCTATGCTTCCCACACAGGGGCCGAGGCACTGTTTTATATGATACTCGAGGCACGCCTTCTTCTTCATCTTCACGCATGACCTCAGCGGAAATATCTGTTTGAGGAATATAAGGGCCTGCTTTAAAAGTTTCGCGTTCGCGTACGGGCCGTAATAAGCGGAGCCGTCGTCCTTCTTTTCCCGTGTTATAGTGAGACGGGGAAAATCCTCTCCCATGGTAAGCTTCAGCATCGGATAGCTCTTGCCGTCCTTAAGGGCGACGTTGTAACGGGGAGAGAGCTGTTTTATAAGGCCGTTCTCGTATATGAGGGCTTCGGCCTCCGTAGAAGTAGCTATATGGTCTATATCTTCTACGAGCCGGACCATGGCCCCTATACGCTCGTCGTGCGCCGCCTTAGGACGGAAATAGGAGGCCGCCCTCTTCCTCAGGCTTACGGCTTTGCCGACATAAAGGACCGTCCCATCCGCGCCTTTCATGATATAGACGCCGGGGGACTGCGGAAGTTTCCCTATCTTCTCTTTTGAAACCATTCTATCGACTCCCTCATCTCCCTTACTCCGAAAATATAACTGGCGGATAAAAATACCGCAATGCCGCCTGATATGACCAAAAGAAGCGGAACTATGCCGTATCCGCCGAGCCATACCATGAGGCCTTTGATAGCCATGGCCATCACCGCGGAAGCGCCCAGGACCTTAAAGAAAGACTCCCTTACATGCATCGAACCGAAATCACCGAGTTTTTTGACCAGCAGTATATACAGCATAGCGAAGTTAAAGGTAACGGCTATCGAGTTGGCAAGCGTAAGCCCACCCACCTTGAGCGGCCACATGAGCGCCAGGTTGAGGATAAGGTTCAGGATGACGGAATAGAACGCCGCCTTGACCGGCGTTCTCGTGTCCCCCATCGCGTAGAATGCGTTCGCCAGCACCTTCAGCCCTCCGCAGGCGACGAGCCCGAAAGAGTAAAAGAACAGCGCGCCGGAGGTTATGGAAGTCGAATATGAAGTGAAGGCGCCCCTCTCGAACAAGACCCTGGTTATAGGAGTGGCCAGCATCATCAGGCCTATGCTTGACGGCACCAGGATGAAGAATACCATCTTGAGCGAGAACTGCACCGTCTCCTTCATCTTGACAGTATCATTCCCGGCCATATGCTTCGACATTGTGGGAAGGGCGGCCTGGGCCAGGGCTATGCCGAATATGGCCAAAGGAAGCTGCCATATCCTGTTGGCGTAATATATCGCCGCAACGGCGCCTTCCCCGACTATTGCCGAAAGCGACGCCAGTATGGTACTGATAAAAACGTTGAACTGATAGACGCAAGCGCCGAGGACACGTGGCACTATCAAGACCCCGGCTTTTCTTGCCTGCGGATGATCGAATTTCGCGGTGAGGCGGAGCTTCCAACCGACCGAGTATAGCGAGGGCAGCTGTATCAAAAACTGCAGCAATCCCCCGACCAGGACTCCGCACGCCAGGCCGAATACGTTCTCACCGAACATCACCGCCGACAATATCATCGCCAGGTTCAAAAAACACGAGCCGAACGCCGCTGAAGCGAACTTGCCGAGTGAGTTCAATACCCCCATCGCGTAAGCCCATAACCCCACCAGAAACAGGAACGGAAAGAGTACGCGGGTCAGCGTTACCGTGACCCTGAATTTTTCCGGATCGGCGAGGAAACCCGGGGCTATCAGCCTGACTATCAAAGGGCTTGCCAGCATGCCGGCGGCGGTGAGGACAAGGAGCGTCACGAACATTATATTGAATAATACCTGGGACAGCCTTAGGAAAGACTCTTTTCCGTTCTTATGCAGCTCTTCGGTCAGCACCGGCACCAGGGCCGAGTTGGTCGCCCCTTCCCCTACTATGTCCCTTAACAGATTGGGTATCCTGAAAGCGACAACGAAAGCCTGCGCGTATATGGCTGTGCCGAAGAAGGCCGCTATCACTATATCCCTTACGAACCCCAGGATCCTCGACAGGGCCGTCGCCGAACCTATTATACCGGTAGACCTTATAAGATGCCTCTTGCTCATATACTTACCTTCCTAATTACATCCAAGTCCGCCGAAGCACTCAGTCTACTACGCGTTGAATGCGAAAGGCGCGAATAATATCAGTTGACCCTCCCCGGTTTAAATGATATAATCCTTTTCTACAAAAAACCGAATAAGGAGGGTATAGAGTTGCCTATAAAAAGATCCAGCTTCAAAGACCTGAGAAAATCGCGTGCCAGGCACGCCCGGAATCTCCACACCATGTCGGAGATCAGAACATTATCCAAAAAGTTCGAAAGCCTCATAGCCGAAAAAAAGGTAAAAGAGGCCGGCGCCGCCCTTGGAAAGTTCGCGTCTAAAATGGATAAGGCCGCAAAAAAAGGCGTGATAAAGGACAATACCGCCGCCCGCAAGATATCCCGTTTTATGAAACGGCTGTCTGCCCTAAGTAAGGCATAGCCTTATAATAGCGAATTCCAGCACAAGCCCGGGATCGTAACGCGTCCTTTTGATATCAAGGTCCGCCGAAAGAAGTATCTCCATCTTCGACTTGACCCCGTCTATACCGAAAGCCCCGAGCTGCTTAAAAAAAATATCAAAATCATCCCTGCGTATCCGGACTTCTCTGGCTATCTCATGATCCGGCCTGCCGTCTCTTCTTAATACGAGCGCCCTCAACACCCTTTTAAGATGCCAGGATAATATGCCCACAATCTCGTGAGGCCTCTTGCCGGAACTTACCAGGTCGGAAACGAGCCTGAGCGCGCCGGAAGCGTCTTTCTTCCCTATCTCCCAGCTGATATCAAAAGCGGAAGCGGATACCGACCTGCCGACCGCCTCTTCCACGTCCGAAGATCTTATCGTCTTTCGTTCCCCGGTAAAAGCGATCAGCTTTTCCAGCTCCCCCGCAAGGTCAATCGGAAGGGTTCCTTTGAGCTCCGCCAATAAACGTATCGCGTCATCATCTATGGTCTTGCCGGACCGTGAGGATACGAGATCCGCCGCCCATGATATGAGCCTCTGCCCCTCAAGCTCTCCGAACATCTTTACGGATGCCGCCTTCGCGAGATCCGGGCAGTCTTTTAATACGGAATCGTTTTCGAAGTCAAAAACCAGGCAGGTGGATTGCGGAATGTCCTTTAACATGCCCGCCAACAGCCCTATCCCTTCGGGGCTCATTTGGCCGGCATCCCTTATCAGGATGAGCCGTTTCTCGGAAAAAAGCGGTGCGGTCCTTATGTGGTCGAGGATATCCCCCGGGCAGGCGTCCTTGCCGCGAAATACCTTATACTCCAGGTCTTTAGGCGCGCCCTTTGAAATGCCCGCGGCGAGTGATTCGACAGCCTTCTCTTTGGAATAGGCGTCATTTCCTATGAACAAAAATACTGCCGGGTGTGATCTTACCATGCCTCAACGGTTCTCTCCACTATGCGCCTCGCAAGGTCCTCTATAGCGGCGTCTATAGCGGCATTTTCGCTCATCTCCAGAGTCCCGCTGGTCCTGTATGTGGTCTCCCCGGCGAATCCGGGCTCCGTCCATACCGTCTTGCCAGTCCGGTTTTCGGTAAGCTCCATGCTGACGACAAGCTTTATCCGGTATTCCATGACGTTGTCGCTTGAGTCGTATACGATGCCGCCCCTGTTAAAATCTATAAGCTTGGCGCTCAGTATGAGATCGGCGCTTTGCGGATAATCTATCCTCAGATTTCCGTCCATAAGGTACTTGTCGATGACGGCCTTGGTGATCTTTATCTCCATGCCCGGCCTGTACCCTCTGTACATCCTCTCGTTCGACTGTTCGGCGGTTATCTTTATGTCGTTCTTAAAATTCTCCACATAGATGGTCTTGTAGTTCGATGGCAAAAGCGACTTTGTGGTATAACCGCATCCGCTCACCGCAAGCGTAAGGATAGCAAGGGCCGTCAATATTTTCTTCATTTTTTCCTCTTCCTCTTTAGCTCTTCTATTTTTGCCTTGGCCGTATTTATAAGCGAGCAGTCGGGGAACCTGTCCACGACGTCCTGATAATATATTATGGCACTTTCATAGCGCTTTTGCGACTCGTAGAATTTGGCCACGGACATCGACTTTTCGGCGGATCTGTCTTTAAGCCTCTGAATGGTAACCGATGCCTTTTCGGACAGTTCGTTCGCAGAATTCTCCTGCGAGAACTCCTCAAACGCCCTTATGGCTTTGTTGGTCAATTCTATGTCGTAGTCGGGCGCCAGGGATGACTTATAGGCGCAGGTCGCCACTTCATACTTCGCTTTTTCGGCTAAGCTTGAGGACGGGTAATCGTCCACTATCTTCTGGAACGCCATTATGGCCTCGTCATAGCGCTCCACCTTTTTAAGCGCCATCGCGAGTTTAAACTGGGCTTCATCGGCAAGCTTGCCGTAAGGGGAGTTATCGACCACCTTCCTGTATATCTCTATCGCCCTCTCCATGGACGTCATTATATCCACCCCCAGCAATTTAGGGCTTTCCTTAACGGCATATATATTGGCTATGTTGAACTCCCTGGCTATTATCTCATCCATGTTCTCTATGTGAGGGAAGTTGTCTATCGTCTTCTGGTAATTCTGGAAGGCTATGTAGAATTTGCCCATACTCTCGTAACACAGTCCCGCGTAGTACTGGGACTTGGCGGCATAGGCCGAATATTCGTAATGCTTCGTCAGCTTCTCGAACTCCGCGGCCGCCCTTTGATAATCCTTGGCGTCATAAAAGCTCATAGCCCAATCGTACTGATCTTGCGGGCTGTCCTTGACCGCGTATTTCGGATTTACGAATTTCTTGCTGTCGGGAGTCCACAGCCAATAGGCATGCGCCGCGGGCGCCGAAACCAGCGAAAACAATACGGCGGATATCATCAATAAATTCAGCTTTTTCATCGATTTGGATTATACCACAGGAAAGGTTTTTGTTAAAGCGATTTTCAGATGCTCGGCTCGATGGAGTTGTTTACGAAATTCATTACGTGGGCTTTGTCTTCTTTGGTCATTTCGAGGAATTGGTTGCCCAGCATGTACTGGTTACTTGTGGGCACCTTCCTTATCCAGGCTATCTTCGATATCGCTTTGATCGGTTTCGGCAGCGCCGGGAGGTTTATCTCAACGACAAGCCTGCAGGCAAGCGATATGAATTCCTTGGTCATAAAACATACGCCGCCTTCGCTTAAGTTATGCGATAAGGTGCCGCTGCCGGGATCCATGGCCTTACGCAGATTTCTGAACTGCACGGGCAATACAGACTCCACCCTCTTGTATCGGCGCTTATCTTCCATGCCGGATTGATTTTCCATTATTGATACACTCTCTCTTTTCCAAACAATATGTATGTATGGCTTTTGTTGCTATAACTCTATCACATAATATGTATTTTGTCAAGGTTAAAGAGAAAAAAGTTAGTTTTTTTGCACAAATTCCTTCATCCTGAATCTGCCGTTTTTACCGGCCAATATCGTCAAGGCCCCGCTGTCTTTCGTCTCGTAGATCTTCGCGCCCGACGACAAAATAACGTCGGTGGTATTTTTGGACGGAGCCTTGTACCTGTTATTTCGTCCGACGCTTATTATGGCTGTTCCGGCCCGCACCTGATTAAAAAATAATTTAATTTTTCCGGCATCTCCCAATTTTCCGCCATGATGCGGCACCTTAATAACATCGGACTTGAGAAATGATCCGTAATCTTTCATGCCCTCCATGGCTTTCTGCGTAATGTCGCCGCAGAAGAGCGCGCTGAAATCCCCGTATACGAGTTTCAGCACCACAGAATTGTCGTTGGCATCGGCAGCCGTAATGTCGGGGCCGGGATTCAGAACATAAAAGCTCGCTCCTCCGAAAGGCCCGATGACATCACC
>CAZYZC010000035.1:7504-9323 GCA_964650985.1 uncultured Planctomycetia bacterium
GGCTATGAAATATACGGGAGGGGCGGGAACCCTGAAGTAAGCCAGCGGCGCGGATGCCATGATATGGTTAAGAGAGAAGACCGCGTCGTCAACCAGCCGGATGGCGAACGCCAAAACGCCGCCCAGCTGCGCCAAAAGCGGCGTTACGGCAAGGAACGCGAAAGAGAGAGCGGTCAAAACCAGAAGAGCCGGCACTATCACAAGATTCGCGATAAACGACACGGGCGAGACCATATTGAAATAAGCCGCCGTAAGCGGACAGCTGCCGATCCAGGCCGCCGCCGAAACCGCCGCGCCTCCCATGACATATAATTTGACCTTCCCGGGTAACGACCGCCCCCTCTCCCGGTCCAGCTTCAGCGCTTTCATTATCGGGGACGCGAATACCATTATGCTGGCGACCGAGGCGAATGACAGCTGAAAACTGGGATTGAATAACGCCTTGGGATTGTAAAGGAGTATGGAAAACGCGGCGAGGGACAGGGTATTTATTGGGTCTGAATCCCTATTCAGTATATAGCCCGCGGCGAATATGGCGAACATCACCACCGCCCTCACTACTGGCGGATTGGCTCCCGTGGCGAATGTATAAAATATCAGGCAAACGAGCGACAATATAAGGTTCACCTTTTTCGGTATGCGGCATAGGGCGCCGATACCCAAAAATATAGCCGCTACGAACCCCACGTGCAGCCCGCTTATAGCCAGGACGTGCACCGTGCCGGTCTTTATAAAATCTTCCTTGATCCCCTCTTCGAGCCCGGCCCTGTCCCCTATTATTATAGAATTCAGGAATCCGGCGTGGCGCCTGTTAAAATTGGAATCTATCAGGCTTCCGGCTTTATGGCGCAGGCCATACGCTATTGCCCGAACCGAAAATCTTTTAAGCGGTTTGATTATCTTTACGGAGCCGGGGGGATCGACCTTGAGGACGCATAATATCCCTCTCAGCCGCAGATATCCAGCATAGTCAAAAACGCCCGGATTCTTCAGGCTGCCCGGTTCCGACAATATCCCTTCTACGATTACCTCATCCCCGAAACTTAAAAGGCCCGGATCCTGGTAGGCTACCGCCCTCACATATCCGCACGTCTTATTCCAGGCTTCGCCCTCGGAAACGGCCTCGGACCTGAGCAGGAACGTAGTCTTATTCTGATTGTAGAAATTCATCCCCTCTGCGGGGTCACCGGTAACGACACCTCTTATAAAGGCCCTCTTAGGCCCGCCGGATAAAAGGCGCGATATGTGGTCGGCAGGGATCACGCAGGAATTCATATAATACGCCCAACCGAAAAATAACACGGCCAGGTAAAGGCTTATGTGCGAAATATTATTGTTACGGGAGAAGAGGCATGCCGATATTATGAACGCGGCGCTTACGGTTATCAGGCAGATCATCGGTACGGAAAATTGGCTTGATAAAATTATACCTGCGGAGAAAAAAAGCGTGACGTAGAGTATGGGCCTCTTCACTCGCCTGCCGTTATATCGTCTTTTATCTTATCGAAGAGCGCCGGGCCTATACCCTTGACGTTCTTTATCTCTTCTATGGAGGCGAATGCCCCGTGGGACTGGCGGTATTCCGATATCCGGCCGGCTATGGCGCTTCCGACGCCTTTCAGGGATTCGAGCTCTTTTTGGCCGGCGTTATTTATATCCACTTTATAGCGCGGAAAGACACCTTCGCTTTCGGGATTGAATCTTCCTATGCGAGTCTCGGGTTCTCTGCGGAATTTTTGATATGCCGCCGCGCATAAGCCGATAAGGAGAGCGGCGAGCAAAAATATGAGGATTGATCTTTCGGCCCTTTTAAGGTCAA
>CAZYZC010000036.1:0-9284 GCA_964650985.1 uncultured Planctomycetia bacterium
TAAATGTTAATATAGAGGACGAGGTGATGAATCTCGCCGCATTGGCCAAAGAGGCCGGCCTGGACGGCGTGGTCGCCTCGGCGAGAGAAGCCTCGCGGATACGCAAAAGCTTAGGAAAAGATTTTCTTATTGTGGTTCCCGGGATACGGCCGGCTTCGGCGGCGTCAGACGATCAGAAGAGAGTCGCGACGCCGCGCGAGGCCATCGAAGCCGGGGCCGATTACATAGTCGTAGGCAGGCCGATAACAGCCGCGGCTAATCCGCTCGAAGAGGTAAGAGAAATATTGAAAGAAATAGACAGGAGTCTTACAAAGAATTAAAAAGGGATTATGTTTTCAGGGTAAAAGGGGGTGGGTACTATGAAAAAAGTTAAAACTTATATGGATAGGTTAATGGATGGCAGGGAGTTCCGGGAAAAATTTGAACAGGAATACCAGAATCTCTGTATTGGAGAACAGATTATTAGGGCGCGCCACTGTGCGCACCTAACCCAATCTGATTTGGCTAAACAGATACATACTACTAAATCAGCTATTTCTCGTTATGAGAGCGCTGATTATAACAGGTGTAGTATTCCGCTTTTAAATAGAATAGCCAAAGCCTGTGGAGCAGAGTTTAAAATTATTCTTGTTGCCTCTGAAAGAGCAAAGAATAGATCTCGTTTTGCCGCTGTATCGTAGGATTTGAACCAGGAATATAATATGACCCAGGAAGATGTATTAAAGCTCTTCGAGAAATACGGCGCATTATTAACCGGCCATTTTAAATTATCAAGCGGCCTCCACAGCGGCAAATATCTTCAGTGCGCTCTTGTATTGCAGCATCCCGATGCGGCCGAAAAGATGGCAAAGGAGATAGCAAGCAGGTTTAAAGGCGAAGGTATCGATTTTGTCATAGGCCCGGCTCTCGGCGGAGTCACGCTCGCATATGAGGTCGCAAGGGCGCTCGGAGTCCGTGGAATATTCACAGAGCGGCATCCTTCGACAGGCTCAGGACTACAGGATGGCAAGATGTGCTTGAGGCGCGGATTTTCCGTCGGTAAAGGTGAGAAAGCGCTCGTGGTCGAGGATGTCGTGACTACCGGCGGCTCGACAAAAGAAGTTATCGATGTCATCGAAGCTTTGGGTGCAAAGACGGCCGGCGTGGCGTGTGTCATCGACAGGTCCGGCGGCAAAGCCGAGTTCCCCGTCAGGTTCGAAGCGCTGGCTAAAATTAAAGTCGAAACTTTCGAAGAAAGTGTTTGCCCTCTCTGCAAGTCCGGAGTAGTAATAACGAAACCAGGCTCAAGGAGTATGTAATCCCGATAAAGGGCGGATAGTTCAGTTGGTTAGAACGCCTCGTTTACACCGAGGAGGTCACAGGTTCGAGTCCTGTTCCGCCCACCACTTATTCTGCTTATAACCAGAGAGACAGAGAATATAAGAAAGTAGCCGACGTTTAAACGTCGGCTACTTTCTTATGGTTTGTCGTCGATAAAATTCGAAATATTGTGCCAGTTTAAAAAATTCTATCGTCGCTAGCATCACTCATCGAATTGCCTGAACTCTGCCGGAATATAGCTAAAACCTCCTCTTGTTGCCTCTCTTTATCTCACATTTAATATATCGGCATTTAATCGATTTTGTGCGAGATTTTCGCTTTTGGAGAACATTTATGCGGTGTCACTAGGTCGATTAAATGGTTTTGACTCTTGGGCGAGTTATTTTAGAAAAGCGCTCCACATTGCTTGTTGTTTTTCCCAGTTGATTTCTTTTATAATCGCGAGGATTTTATACTCGGTTAGACTGTGGACTTTTTCATCTTTCGAGAGAAGGATGTCTTTTTGAATAGATGGGCTCAATAATAATAAATTTAAGATTTGGCTGATCCTTGGCGGAGTCATGCCGAGCCATTCGGCTATCTTTTTCGAAGTCAGGGTATTATCGGCGTCTAATTTCTCTTGTATCTGGTAGGAGAGGACTAAATATTGACGTAACCTCGGTTCATTGGCGATCTTAGTCATGTGATAGCTACGAGACTTATGCCTTACAGGCGGTAGGTTGATTTTGAATTCAAATTTTAGATCTGTTTCCATAGATCCCTCGCTTATTTTATCTTCTTTTGAGGTTCTGGATGTAACAAGAGGTATAAGAATTTAATGCCACCGTGGTTTAACGTGAGCTCAATCTTGCCGTCGATAGCGCTATAATTAACTTCTTTAAGCATGAGTCTTAACGCTTTATGCTTCTCTTGCGGGAAAAGTGTCTCCCAAATGGGCGAATCTACTATGAGCGCTTCTTTTAGCTCCTTCTGAGCATCTGTAGAGCTTGCAGCTATCGTTCGAAGATTATCTATCACCGCGTTTTCTATGACCTGGGCGCTTACCGATCGTGTGGGGCAGTTATTATAACCGCGCTTTTGCGCATTCATGCAGACATAATAGCGGTACTTGCGATTATCTTTTTTGCTGGTATAGGTATGGAACATAATGTTGTTACAGGCTTTACAGCGCAAGATTCGGTTAAGGAGGCCAGTATTGCGCGTATTCTTAGGATTATCGCGCCTTACGCGGTTACTCGCGATAATCTGCTGGACTTTATTGAATGTCTCTTCCGGTATTATTGCTTCATGTAAGCCCGGATACAGTTCGCCATTATACTTGACCCTACCTGTATAGAGCACATATTGCAGCATAAGCTGGATGTTGGTATTTTTGAACTTAGTGTCACCCGTAACCTTGCCGGATTTAGTCACGTATCTTTTGGTTCGATAACCCTTATCGTTTAATACCATAGCCACCTTTAAGAATGATTTTAATTCCAAGTATAAATCGAAGATTTTGTGGACTAATTTCGCTTCTTCTTCGTTAATAACGAGCTTACGGTTTGCTCTATCCGCATCATAGCCAAGGATTGTTTTACCGCCGATATATTTGCCTTTCTTACGGGCGGCGCCCATCTTGTCTTTGACACGTTCGCTGATGATCTCTCGCTCAAATTGGGCGAAAGATAAGAGAATATTGAGCGTAAGGCGTCCCATGGAATTATTGGTATTAAAAGCTTGGGTTATTGAGACGAAAGCTACGTTATGTTTTTCGAATAGTTCCAGTAATTGCACGAAATCAAGTAGCGATCGCGATAATCTATCTACCTTATAGACTATGACGCAGTTAATCTTGCCTTCTTTTATATCTGCGATAAGCTTTTGTAAGGCAGGCCTATCAGTGTTAGAACCTGTATAACCGCCGTCATCATATTTTTCTGGCAGGACGACCCATCCTTCGTTTTTCTGGCTATTGATATAGCTCTCGGCGGACTCACGCTGGTTATCCAGAGTCGTGAAGTCCTGATCTAAACCCTCGTTAGTAGATTTTCGGGTATAGATGGCGCAGTATAATCGCTTTACGATGGTTGTAATCATAATTCACCTATAAGTTAAAAAAGCCAAAGCCGTTCCAATGTGATCCTGTCGCTTCTTTAGCTACAGCTGTAAGTGTCCTATAGACTTTGCTGTTATATTCAAAGCCTCTATCAAGTATTTTGACCGATATTTTTGTTCCCTTGTAATCTTTGGCAATAATAGTGCCCGGCACCGGAAGTCGTCTATCACGCGGAATGCGGCACTTATCCGCGCTATTACTAATACCATTATCTGGTCTCAGTGCCTTATTATTGATAGGATCATATTCCTGGGCCAGCTCCTTGGCCTTATTTTTCACTTCTTCCGGCAGGCCACCGTATTCAAGCTCCTGTATACGATAGGCGATCCTTTGCCAAAGATACGTCTTGTTGTTGGACGTCGCGTTCTTGCCGTTAAATACGGCCTCATATTCCTTTTGCAGTTCCGGCAAAGACGCTGTTTTAAGAGCCAATATTCTCGCTAGTATTGAGTTGTCCATATTTTTCACACCTCCTTTTATAGTGGTGAGCAAGGCCATCGTTTACGAATAGGCCGCGTCGAACCACTCGCTAGCCTTATTACACATATGGCCATACTAACTGCCACAAGTCAAGGTCACAAAGCGATATTAGTATGTTTCTGTAAACATATAAAAAAGCCAGATAATTTACCTTGACAGGATGGTTTTATGGTGTATAATTGAAGAACTAGGTTTCGATTAGACTAAAGTTGCCCAAAAACCACGGATCCAATTATGAGTATGAGGAGAGGAATGAAAAGATCTTTGCTGTTTGTTAGGACAATTTCTATTATCTTGGTCCTGGTCTTTGTAGCTGGGCAGGTTTCAGCAGGCCAAATCTCGTCATCTCGTTCAACCGATACTCTTGCCGCCTCTATCGTATCAGATTCGAGTATAAATCCCGGAAGAAGTGATATAGTAAGAAATGACATCGCTGAAAAAGCTGAACCCGGTGCTATCGGTAACGGTGCGCCACTAATGGAACTGGCGCAGGGTAAGCTGCCACCGAGGCTAGCTATACCATTTCCAGAAGAGCTCGAAGAAGTTAATCGAAAAGTGCACGAAGCTATAGGGGTAGCTCTAAAATTAACACTTAGTAATGGTGAAAAACTTTCAATACAAAATCAGAACAGAGCAAAACAGACTGTTATAAATCTGATTTTACTGCAAAATCAGTTGTCAAAGGGGCTTTACCTATTTACCGCTGATGTTAGAGGGCCGGAAGATTACTTATTGGGGTTTAATTTGTTATCCCAAGATAAATTTACAGTTGGTCTTTCATTTGAGCTTATTCATAGACTTTACGACATCTCACCAGAGCGTCTCGCTCAATACATATTCCATGAATGCGTTCCTGAAAAAGGATTAATAACCGAAAGGGACGACCATAGGGCTGTATATAATGAAATTCAATCAGCTGTTTTTGGGCAGGATGAGGTTCTGGCGTTAAAAGGGGATCTGCGCGGGTTCATTGAGAAAGCTGCAAAAATGCAAGCACCTGCGTCTGCCGTTCGATTCTCACGATTAGAACCTGTGTTGGTGCAAAAGCCGGATTTCTATGGAAAACTGGGTTTTCGATATGAGTATACAGAAGACGAGATAGAACGTCTATTAAAGGTAAAGGGTAGTAGGATTTACGATCTCAATGACCATGCATGGAAAAATTCGCCAGAAATTTTAGAGATTGTTAATATGGTTGATGGAGGTAAAGCTAATGAAGCCCTTGCAAAATTTGAAACGCTTCATCGTTTTAATTACATACAGATGGGGTTACCTGACATCTATGCCTGGCTATATATTGTGCGAGGGTTATTAGAAAAAGAAGGTACCCAGCGGGCGAATTCAGAAATGGATAAAATATCACGGGCAATGGGTGGCCGGATTATGTCCGACTTTGGCGTAGAGCTCGTTCTGTCATTTTATTATAATAAAATGGGCCTTTTTGCAACAACGCCTAATTGCAGGGAAATTAAAAAGGTTCTTGATTGCCCCGTAGATAGTTTTTATGAATTTTCAGTGTACCACCTATTATATATTGCGATAGCAAAAGCGCGGTTAGGTGATATTGATAGTGCAAGAAATTTATTTGACCATGCCGAAGAAAAGGTTCTTAATGCCGCAACTAATAAGGACTGGGGATTTAAGCCTGAATATAATGACCTGACAAAAGTCAGCGCGCTTTCTTTTATTGCTGCTTGCCAAGCGCGGTTAGGCGACGGCGAGAAATCCAAAAAGACATTTGCGTTGGCCGAAAGTTTTATTCCTACAGTAGAAAAGTATAATCGGGAAAAGGGCGTAGAAAATATCCGGTTATGCAGAGACATGGCAAAATTAGAAGCAAATACGATGGCCGCACAAGCCCAAGAACCTCTTGCGATGGCAGCGCCTGAAAAAACGCCAAAAAATAGTTTAAAAACCGTAACTCTCACCTCCGATTTTTCGGATGATGCCTTGAAAGAATTTGCCAAAACAAAATCTGTTGAATGGCTTGTCAGTTACGTAAGGCAAATGCCTGGCCTAGAGTCACGTCAGACAGACATAATTCAGGAAGCTTTAAAATCAGCCGGGCTTGCTGATAAGTTGGCGGCTTTTAATAAACTGTTAGAGGAGAAGCGTCTACGACGAAAGATGTTTATAGAGGCATGGGAGGGCTATGAACGTATAGAGGATGCGGCATCCGCAAGTAAATCAGCTGAACTGTCTTGGCCTCCGGAAAATGCTCGTCGTGCCGCTATAATATTAAATAATTATAGTCAGATATTTTATGATATGCCGATTCGTGCCAAAGTTTTTGCAGCTAATCTTACTCAAATATTGGCCAAGCATTCAGACCAACTTTTCTTCATAGGAATTGAAACCGATATAGGCGAATCGCAGAAGGCGCAAATCATGCCTATATACAAGGCTATCGATGAGATCCGAGACATGCAAGATGCCAACGGAAAGCCTCTCTTCCCGAATCTTATGGTAAGGCGCGCAAAGGCCGGAGAGCTTGCGACAATGGTGGCCGAACTTAATAAGACTGAAACCAATATTCATAATGGAAATAAATTTGGAAAATTAGATTTAAATCATGCATTCATAGGTGCCAGAAAAGTCAGCGTAGATAATAGAGCATATGATGCGATAAAAGGAGAAGGCAGAGCATGGATATCTGCTATTGACGATTCAAAGTCAGGTGATTATCTCCCTGTATTTGAAGCAATAACTCTGAATATGATGGCTTATCTAAACGCTGATTTAACAGCTATCAAAAATTTCTACGATGCCATATCTGATAAGCCTATCGATCCAAGATTATTGCAAGATATGTTAAAAAATAGAATCGTATATATTCTGCCGAAGATAACAGCCTTTGATACTAAACAACTAAGGGATTTATACGAATTGGCGCACCAGGTTTATGTAGCGGCATAATTTATTAAGATTATTACAGGGAATAACAAAAATGTCCGCCTCGTATGGGCGGACATTGTGTATCAATCTGTGTCGTAAAGAGTTACGACTTTTTGTACACAAAAATACCGGACAAAACGGACAGTTTTTGAGCATGAGGACATATCCGAACAATCCTCTAAAACTCCCCTCTCTCGATTCAGAAAATCCTTGCCTATTATGACCAATAATCATATAATAACCCACAAGGCCATAGACAAGCAGTAGGTACCAAATTTGCGTGGCAAATTTGGTAACGCTTACGAATTTAAGAGATAAGGTTATGGGGAGAGGTTGTTCTCCCCACCACTAACAAAAAATTCTGAGTCAAGCTCGGGATTTTTTTTGTTTTAAATATGACGGTTAGTGCACACATACCTTACACAATTCATCAATGTTAAGGCAAAAAAAGATAGCTGTCTTTCTATTGTATTAACAATACTGATATGATACACTTATGGTGTAATATTCTAGATAAGGGCAAACCTCCGCCTTCGTGTATTGGGCTATTCATAGAAGATAGCCTACGGCGGATCCGCCGAAGCATTCAGTCGCTTTACGATTCGAATGCGAAGGTGGAGCAAAATCGCGGATCTAGATATGTATCCTAATATTTAGATGGCTGGATTGCCTGGAAATAACTGGCTAATTCAGCCATTTTTATTTTAGGATGCAGAATATGGTGACAAATATAAACACAATAAGAAATGATATGAAATTTTTAAAGAAAACCCTTACGGTTATTCTCGCAGGGGTCTTTTTATTTACAAGCGTTTTAAGCTCGGCCGAAAATAACAAACTAGCTCCATCTTCACGGTTTAATAATGAAGACTTTAAAACTTCATTTGCCGTATATGCTATATGCAAACTTATTGAAAAAGAGGCGCAATATGGCAAGCCATTAACCGAAGTCACCCTGGAAGATATCGCAAAGTGGAAAGATGCGACCGATTCGGTATTCAACGGTTGTGTGTTTAACTCGCGTCTTCGAGAAGGCGAAGTGACGATTGAGATTCCTGCCGAGGGACTGGCCATACGCTACTTTGACTCCGCAAAAGCCAATGTCATAACATCTTATTCCGATATCCTTAAATTGCGAACTCTCGAAATCGCTCCAGGCTCTATTCTGCGCAAGCAAATTATACACAGAATAAAAGCGCTGCCATCGGGCTTGTTTAGATCGGTTCCTTTTTTGGATACGGATTACGGTAACGATGAACGACACAATTACGATGCAATGGTTTTAATGGTAGATTTTGACGGCGTATTGAAAAGCGCATCTAATATTCAGGACTTACGCGATCTTGTAAGATTAAAATATGAGGAAACCCTAAAAAGGCATCCGGGGAATCGTATAGAAAATATTGAAGAGAAGTCAATCAGATTGAATGAAGAAGGGGCGGGTCTGTCTGTAAACTTCTCCTCCATAGACAGGGCCGGCTGGATTGAAGAAGGCAGGAATATTTGCAGAATGGCCTATCGCGGAAACGATTACGGATTCTATATAAGAGAAAAATTCTATACCAAGGAACATTTTGTTTTGGCGAAAGAAGGCGAACAGATTATATCGACTCCGGATGAAATAGAGATGATCTTTGGCGTACTGCGCGTACTGGGCGGCGCACACGATGCTTCTTTTACGGGCCCCATGCCCGGTCATGACAGCATAAGTTTTCACGCTCAGTTTATAAAAAGACGTGTGACTATATGGGATGCCTGGAATGATTTGAAGATATGGCCGATGTTTGCTGAAAGAGCATTCTCTATCGATGTCAAGCAAGCGGCCAAAGAGATATTTGATAAGATACGCTCTTATGAGAAGGAGGGGCTGACATATGACATAATATTCCGGATAGAGGATATCGACGGCAAAGACGAATACCGGGCAATAATTATCCCGCGGTTTTTACCCAGGACCGCTGAATGGCCAACTTCCAATAATTTCGGAGCATTTGAGCCGACCGGATTTTTCCCTAAAAGCCAAATTAAGCTAGAGAGTTTTGTTATCAAAAAATATCTGGCGGCGCTCAATGATCTTTCCGCTGATCCGGCGAAATCACCGATTAGAACAGCATTGAGAAAAGGAATAGATGGGAGAATGCAAAATAAAGATCCGGCACTACTAACTCAGGTATTGCGTAAATTGGCTGTCGCGCCCGAAGGAAGCGATAGAAGGGCTGCCGCGATATCGTTTTTGTCGGAGTTTTATAGTGGCATCGAACCACTCATGGCGGGACTTGAGCCGGAGGTTAGGGCGGCGGCCATAGCAGAAGGCGCAAATAAAGAAGATGCGGACAGGGAGGTGGCCGCGATAAGAGGGCTGCTGTTAGAAGCAGGCCCGAGCGGCGCCGTATCGGATAGAAAGGCCATCCACAGAGGAGAAACGCTAGTCCCGGGCCTGTTTGGGAGCGAGCCGATAGAAGATATAAGCACTCTACTCGCTTTATTGGAA
>CAZYZC010000037.1:0-9257 GCA_964650985.1 uncultured Planctomycetia bacterium
CGCATTCCCTTTACGGCTATCGCCAGGGTGCGGACGGACTCCTCTATTATATTGGCAAATTCAACCAGATTCTTGTCAATGCCGGTAACATTATAAACTTTGAGCCTGTTGACTATGGTGTTGATCGTATCGGCTATATCATCCATCTCCTTTGCGAGCGAGTGTATATCTTCCCGGTCGAACGGCGTTATGAAGCTTTTGTCGAGAAGGTCTATTATGAGATGCGCCGCCTCGTCGCCTTTGTGCTCTATATCCTGCATCTTCCTTAAAGACTCCTCATCCACACTACCCGTCCCGACTACCACCTTCAGATGAACCGCGGCCTCTATCGCGCAGTCTATCTGTTTTTCAAAAAGATCGAAAAAATTGAACTCCTTCGGTATAAAATTAAATATCATCACACTCTCCTTTATCTTTCGATTTTGCACAGGATAAAACCCTGAGCCTGCCGTCCTTCGACTTCGCTCAGGACGTGCCCTGAGTTATATCGAAGGGCCGAAGGGCTTTAATTTGACCTTAATATTATGACAACTTCGTTATTCAACACCTCTATGAAACCTTTCCCGGCCGACAAAAATTCCTCCGTCCTGCCCTCGCCATCCTTAAGTACGATCTTGCCTTTCGTGAGATTCGCCACAAGCGGCGCGTGATTGGCCAGTATACCCATATAACCGAGCTCCGAGGGTACGGTGAGCGATATGCACTTTTTTTCCGCAAGCACCTTGTCGGGAGTGACTATGCTCAGATTAAACGTTTTTGACATCGCCGGCCCTGATCTGTTTCCCCTTCTCTATCGCCTCTTCAATCGTCCCGACCATATAGAAGGCCTGTTCGGGCAGATCATCGAGTTTCCCATCCAGTATCATCTTAAAACCTTTTATCGTATCGGCAAGGCGCACATACTTCCCTTTTATCCCTGTAAAAGCTTCAGCTACGAAGAACGGCTGTGAGAAGAAACGCTGTATCCTTCTTGCGCGGGCTACCACGAGCTTATCATCCTCCGAAAGCTCATCGATACCCAATATCGATATTATATCCCGGAGGTCCTTGTATCTCTGAAGTATCTTTTGTACCCCGACGGCGGTGTTGTAGTGCTCTTCGGTCAATATACGCGGATCCATTATGCGCGAGGTCGAATCGAGCGGATCTACAGCCGGGTATATCCCGAGCTCGGATATCTGGCGGGACAGCACCATCTTGGCGTCAAGGTGCGCGAAGACTGTAGCCGGAGCCGGATCGGTCAGGTCGTCAGCGGGCACATATATGGCCTGAACCGACGTGATCGAACCGCGCTTGGTGGAGACTATCCTCTCCTGAAGCTGCGCCATTTCGGTACCGAGGCTCGGCTGATAGCCTACCGCCGAAGGCATGCGCCCGAGAAGTGTCGATACCTCTGAGCCTGCCTGCACAAACCTGTATATATTGTCCACGAATAGAAGTACATCCATCCCCTCCTCATCGCGGAAGTACTCGGCCATCGTAAGGGCCGAGAGCCCTACGCGGAACCTCGAGCCCGACGGCTCGTTCATCTGTCCGAATACGAGCGCCGTCTTCTTTATGACCTTCGACTCGTTCAGCTCGAGCCAGAGCTCGTTGCCTTCTCTTGTCCTTTCACCGACGCCGGCGAATACCGAGACCCCGCCGTGCTCGGACGCGATATTCCTTATCAGTTCCATTACTATTACGGTCTTACCCACGCCGGCCCCGCCAAAGAGGCCTATCTTGCCTCCCTTCGGATACGGAGCCAGAAGATCTATGACCTTTAAGCCCGTCTCAAGCATCGATAAAGCCGGCACCTGCTCCTCGAACGTGGGCGGCGCCCTGTGTATGGAAGCGCGCTTCTTCGGATCGGGCAGTTCGCCCTTACCGTCTATCGTCTCTCCCAGGAGGTTGAATATCCTGCCGAGCGTCTGCTCGCCTACCGGCACCGTGACCGGCCCTCCGAGATCAACGGCCTTCATGCCGCGCGCCAGCCCGTCCGTATGCCCCAGCGCAATGCAGCGGGCCGTATAGTTACCGGTCAATTGTTCGACCTCGAGGATCAGATTGATGCCCTTATCGGGATCCTCGACCTTTATCGCGTTAAGTATCTGCGGGGCCTCTCCCTCGGGAAAAGCTATGTCCACCACCGGGCCCATCACCTGTATTATTTTACCGTTTGCCATACATCCTATCCTTTTAGCGCTTCCGCGGAAGACGCGATCTCTATCACTTCCTTGGTTATCATGGCCTGCCTGGCTTTGTTCCTCGAAAGCGTCAGCGAATCCATAAGGTCCTTGGCGTTATCCGTCGCCGTCTTCATCGCTATCATACGCGCGGAATGCTCGGAAGTGAAGGAGTTGAGTATTATTATCCTTATCCTCTCATGGAGATACCAGGAGAGAAGTTCATCGAGTACAGACTTCATATCCGGCTCGACGATATAATCCACTCCTCCCGTTTCGGAGGAGGACTCTATGTTCAGCAGCTTCTCCACGACCGGCTTATGGTGCAGCGTACTGTCGAATCTCGTATATGCCGCATACACCTCATCGACACTGCCGCCCAGGAACATGCTTTTAAGCGACTCCGCTATCTCCGAGGCCACTTCCACGGAATAACGGCTGTGAAGGTCTTCGTGCCCGTCTGATATCCTGTAGCCTGCCTTTTTGAAATAGCTAAACGCCTCCCGGCCTATCGCTACGATCTCGACCTTTTCCTTGCCGCGTCCGGCAACAAACTCTTCGGTAAGCCGTATCATATTATGATTATATGTGCCGCACAAACCCGCATCCGAAGTCACAACAAATACCGCTATTGACCTGACTTCTGGCCTTTTCTTAAGAAGCGGGTGGTTCGCGGCAATATCGGTCGATTTCAACACGTTGCGCATAAGGACCTCGACCTTTGAAAAATAAGGCCGCGAGGCGTAGAGGGTATTTTTCATACGGTTTAACTTGGAGGCCGACACCATCTCCATCGCGCGGGTTATCTTCTTCGTACTCTCCACGCTCTTCATTCTAAGTTTTATGCTGCGTAAGGACTGGATCATATCTTAGATATTATCCTGAACTCTTTTCTGAACTCCAATATGGCTATTTCAAGCCTGGCGATGAGATCCGGGGTAAGCTCTTTTTTCGATTCTATCTTGAGCTCCAGGTCCGGGTGCAGCTTTTCTATATATTTGTAGAACCCGGATTCGAACTTTCGTATTGCTCCTACCGGAATATCGTCCAGATGCCCGCTCGTGCCGGCGTATATTATCATCACCTGTTTTGCCGTGCTCAGGGGCTCATATTGGCCCTGCTTCAATATCTCTATCATCCTCTCCCCGCGCGTAAGCTGCGCCTGGGTGGACTTATCGAGCTCCGAGCCGAATTGAGTAAAAGCTACCAGCTCCCTGTACTGGGCCAGATCGAGCCTGAGGCGCCCGGCAACCTGTTTCATAGCCTTTGTCTGCGCTTTTCCGCCCACGCGTGACACGGAAAGCCCTATGTTGATGGCCGGCCTGACGCCCGAGTGAAATAGGTCGCTCTCCAGATATATCTGGCCGTCCGTTATGGATATTACGTTCGTAGGTATGTAACTCGTGATATCCCCGGCCTGCGTTTCTATTATAGGTATCGCGGTAAGCGATCCGCCCCCGAGCGAGTCCGAGAGTTTGGCCGAGCGTTCCAGGAGCCTGGCATGCAGATAAAATATGTCGCCGGGGTACGCTTCCCTGCCCGGCGGGCGCCTTAAGAGAAGCGACAGCTGTCTGTAGGCCTGCGCGTGCTTCGACAGGTCATCGTAAATTATGAGCGCGTGTTTTCCGGAATACATGAACTCTTCACCTATCGCGCATCCGGCATAAGGCGCCAGGTACTGGAGCGACGCCGAAGATCGCGAAGCGGCGGCGACTATGGTGGTGTATTCCATTGCATCGTACTTTTTAAGCGTCTCCGCCACCTCCACTATATTCGACATCTTCTGGCCTATTGCCACATATATACAATATACCCCTCTGCCCTTCTGATTTATAATCGTGTCGATCGCAATGGCGGTCTTTCCTATCTGGCGGTCGGCTATTATAAGCTCCCTCTGCCCGCGGCCTATAGGGGTCATCGAATCTATGGCTTTTATACCTGTCTGTAGAGGCTCCTTAACCGGCTGGCGCTGCACTACGTTTGGAGCGCCCGATACCACCGGCCTGTATTTTGACGTATGCAGAGGGCCTTTTCCGTCTATGGGCCGCCCAAGAGGAGTCACGACCCTTCCTATCATTCCTTCGCCTACAGGCATCTCGGCTACCTTATAGGTTCTTTTTACTATATCACCTTCTTTTATATTCTTCTCGTCGCCGAATATCACTATACCAACCGACTCTTCCTCCAGATTAAGGACCATACCCATAACGTCGTTCGGGAATGTAACGAGCTCACCGGCCATGACATCGTCCAAGCCGTACACCAGGGCTATGCCGTCTCCGACCTGCAGAACCGTCCCCGTGGACTCCATCCTGAGACGGGTCTTATACTTTTCGAGCTCTTTCTTTATGACGGACGTTACTTCTTCGGGCCTAAGCGCCATTTTAGTCAACCCTCGCAGCCATAAGTTTTTCCTTCATATCGTCGAGTCTCTTCTTCACCGAACCGTCCAGGACGAGGTTCTCCATCGTCACCCTTACCCCTCCGAGAAGATCCGGGTCAAGGTCGGAATAAAGGTGCAGCTTCTTATGTAATTTATTTTCCAGCACCGACTTGAGCGCCTCCAGAATGTCGAGGTCGAGCGGATAACTGGCGGATATTACCGCGTCCACTTCGTTGCCGTGTGAATACTTCACCCTGGCGTACTCGGCAATATCATGAAATTTCGCGATCCTTCCGTTCTTAAGGAGTAACTTCAGGAAATCCCTCGTCTCCCGCGAAAACCCGTCCGCAAATACCTTTTCGATCAATTCCGATTTTTCGCGGCTTAAGACCGCCGGGTTTTCCAGAAAACTTTTGAGGTCCGGATTCTCGCTAAAGACGCTCTTTACCGTCAGAAGCTCGTCCAGGCCCTTACTAAACCCGATCGTCTCGCCGGCGTACTCCAAAAACCCTTCCGCGTACATGCGCTCTACTATCATTTAAGGGTTCCCGTATTTTTTATAAAATCCTCGGCCAGCCTGCGGTCATCGGCGCCTGTAAGCTTCTCGCCTATGATCTTCCCGGCGACTTCTATCGCGATATCCACGATATCCTTCTTCAGGTCTTCCCTCGCCTTCCTGATCTCGCCGCCTATTATCTCGCGCGAATCTATGCCGGCCCTCTCCGCCTCGAAGCGGGCCTTCTCCACTATCTCTTTTGCTATTCTCTCGCCCTCGGCTACGGCCTCCTCTATCCTGGCCTTGGCCAGTTCGTCTATCGAGCCGACCCTTCTTTCGTACTCGCTCATCACCTTTGTGACTTCGAGCCTCGTTCTGTCTATGCTCTCAAGCTCGGAGGCTATGCGGGCCTTCCTGTCGTCCAGAAGTTTCAGAAACTTCTTCCACACAAATATCCTCATGACGAAGAAGAGAAAGAGAAAGCTTAAGATCTGCGCGAACATCTGGCTCGCGCTTAAGAGTTTCAGTAATTCCATGATTTAACTTCCCCTGAAGCTGTAGTCGTAGTGATCGTAGGTCACCCTTAAGGGTGACCTACGATGTGGATAACTCTATATCTTCCCCGCCAATCCGAATACGAATACGAGCGCGTATATGGTGAGCGCCTCGATGAACGCGCAGCCCGTGGCCATACTGATGAGTATCTTCGTCGAGGCTTCCGGCTGCCTGCCGGTCGCTTCCATGGCCGCCGCCACGGCTTTTCCGAGCGCTATCGCCGATCCGAAACCTACTATGGCCAGGCCCAGCGGCAATCCTATCGCAAGAACCGCTTTATAATCCATCTTTCATACCTCCTGTTTTTTACCCTGTTTGCGAAAAGTATTCAGGGGTTAGCTGATGACTTCCTCTTCCTCGTGGCTGAGCACGAGGGTGAAATAGATGGTGGTCAATAGACAGAACACGACCGCCTGGACCACCGACGCCAATATCGACAGAAAACTGTTAAATACAAGTAGCGGCAGACCTTTCATTCCGAAATCGGATATGAACGACAATAACATCTCGTCCCCCCAGATATTACTTCGAAGACGTAAAGACAGGCTTATCGGCCTTACGAGCTCCGAAACAATGTGCAGAACGAACATCATGAGCGGTACGAAGACGGAAAAAGCGACTATGCCCCGGGGTCTCCCCAGAAGATGGTCAATGTAGCCCAAAAATCCCAGCTCCTTTACCGCGGCGTACTGAACGTAACAAAATACGCAAAGCGCCAGAGCCAGGGTCACCGACCAGCTGGCCGTCGAGGATTTAAATAGCGGCACAAGGCCTATCAGGTTCATGAAGAGGATATAGGCGAATAACGTTCCTATAAAAGGCACATATGGCCTTCCCTTAGGACCTATTATTCCGCATACAAAATCGTCTATTCCGGAGACGAATAGCTCTACGGCCGATTGGAATCTGCCGGGGACCTTGTCAACCTTACGGGAAGCCAGATACGCGACAAGTGACATAACGGCTACGGCAAGGACGGAAAATATGATGCTCTCCCACGCCAATAGACGCTCGCCTATTTGCGTCCCTTCGAACCTTCCAGCCAAAACCGTTACGAAATTAGGGGCTTCTGACATTTAAAACCTTATACTTAAAGAATTATTTTGACTGCAGCGTTATCTTTATTATCCTGATCGTCTCCCTGACACCGGCAGCGAAACCTATCGTTATCAATATGTAGGATACATAAAGAGGCGCACCGAATTTGCTCTGCAGGTAATCAAAAGCTACGTACCCCATAAACGGGCCGGCAACAAGCACAAAAGGTATGAGAGAGAGGAGTCCGCCTACCTTGATCCACTTATACGTCTCGCGCTTCTTACCTTCGCTCGCAGAGGCCATTGGATAGATTATATCGCTTCACAGGATAAATAAAAAGGAAAATCATTTAGTCCACGCGCACCGGCATTATTATAAAAGGTATCCCCTGCTGATGCAGCCGCCTCTGGACCGCGAAAGTCGTATAGTTATACATCATCTTCGTCAATATCGTCTCCTGCGCGAAGACTATCTGTCCGCCGAAGAATATCGCGTTGGGGTATTTATCGAATATCTCGGCGGCCGTGTTGGTTATCTCTTCGGAAATATCTATGCCGAAAGTGGCAAACCCTTTCGAGTAGAACCCCTGGTTCTGCATAAAGAGGACGTACTGGTCCAGTTCCTTTTCGACATGGGATTTCAGCTCGTCGATATCTTCGACGCCTTTAAAGTGCCCGGCATCTACGATTCCCGCCTGTATGAAGAAATAGTTCTTGAAGTCCTTACCGAAGAGGCGTATCACGTTAAAGAGCGTATGGAGGCCCATACCGTTAAAGCCGCTCACAAGCACAACGGCCGTCTTCGATTCGGCGTCATACTCTACCGGCATATCCTGTTTCATTATGCCGCCCGGGGTAAGCTTCGATATATCGGCGGCGTCTATAAGCTTGTCGAGGCGCTTTAAGAGCACCAGGGTCCTGTTGTGGTGGCGTTTAAATAGAATGGCCGCGGAAACAAGGGATCCGGTAATGAATACGGTTATCCAGCCGCCTTCATAGAACTTTACGACCATGACCGACACAAGTATGAAGGTCGTCATCACGAGCCCTGTGCCGTTTATGGCTATCTTCTTCGACCAGGTCTTAATCTTGCGCCTTTTGCGCCACCAGTAACGGACCATGCCGGCCTGGGACAGGCAGAAGGTTATGAAGACGTTTATACTGTAGAGGACTACGAGGAATTTTACCGAGCCGCGGCTTAAGATCATCAGTATTATCGAGGCTCCTCCGAAAAGAAGTATCCCGTTTTGCGTAACAAAACGTTCGCTTAATAACGCGAATTGGAATGGGAACCACCTGTCGGTAGCCATATTGGCGAGGACGCGAGGGCCTCCCAGAAAGCCCGTCTGCGCCGCCACGAATAAGAGCACCGCCTCGGAAATAAGGGTCACCAGTACAAATATATATCCCCACTCCCCCCAACCTGAAGACATGCTTTCAAAAAGTACCGCGTTAAGCGTCTTGCCGGGAACGTGCCCTACTTTGTAGAAGAGATAACCGAGCATCAACCCTACCGCCAGGAAGGCCAGCGACATGGCCATATACTTCATCGTCCTCTTCCCGGTCTCTACCTTAGGCTCCCTCAATATCGAGACGCTGTTTGAGACGGCCTCTATACCGGTATACGTACCGGCACCCATGCTGTAGGCCCGCATTATCAGAAATAGCATCCCGAATATGCCGACATCGGATATCGTGCTCTTCACCTCGACGCCCGTCAACCTTACCAATAAGCCCATATCGGAAACATGCATAACGATGCCGTATATGACGGCAAAGATATGCGTAACCACAAATATCAGGAATATCGGGACTAATATAATTATCGATTCCTTGGCGCCCCTCATATTAAGCATTATAAGGATGCTGAGCACGCCTACCGCGAATATAAGTTTAAAGTGGTAAATTTCAGGCGGGAGAAAGCTGAATAACGCGTCGGCGCCTGCGGATACGGATATGGTTATGGTCAGGACGTAATCTATGATGAGGGCGCAGCCGGATACCATTCCCAGAGACGGCGACAGGAGTTTGCTTGCGACGAGATAACCGCCGCCGCCCGACGGGAAGAGCTCTATTATCTGGGAATAACTGTAGCTTATTACGAGGATCGTCACGGCTGTGGCGATGGCCACAAATACGCCGAGGTACATGTGGCCCTTGAGCGCGAGGAAGGCTTCTTCGGGTCCGTAACATGACGAGCTGAGGCCGTCCGCCCCTAACCCGACCCACGCCAGAAAAGCTATTAGGGATATGTTATGAAAGAGGTTAGGCTCGTGAAGGCTCCTGGCCCTTCCTATGAAGAGGGCCTTGAACTTCTCAAATAATGTCGGTTCGCGATCTTCACTCATCCGCTACCCTCCATTAATTCCACTCCCGGTGTGGAATGCTTTAGCTATGCCATTTCTTTCCGGCTGTCTTCATTACAAATTCCGGCACCGGCTTCTTGGAATGAAGTATCGCCCATACCAGCGCAGCCAATAGAGCCGCTACGACTATCCAGCCGGCAAACCCGAGCTTATTATACTGCACTACTATGGGAGCTATAATTACGGATACGAGGTTCACGACCTTTATCATCGGGTTGAGCGCCGGGCCCGCGGTATCCTTAAGCGGATCACCGA
>CAZYZC010000038.1:0-9142 GCA_964650985.1 uncultured Planctomycetia bacterium
TAAACGGGCGCATTGATGAGCTCCGGATATCTAAAGGAATCGCCCGCTGGACGGCAGACTTTGTCTCTCCTAATGCCGAATATACCGGAAAGATTTATCGAAATATAGGAGTGTTCGCATCCGGTCCGATAGAATTATATGCTAGCGAATTTGACAGTATTTCCTGGGATGAGACGCTTCCTGTCGGCACAGACATAATGTTACAAACAAGGACAGTCAATACATCGAATCCCGACGACGGTACCTGGAGCGAGTGGTCGGATACACTGACGGATCCGACAGGTTCGGCGATAACTTCTCCCCCGGCAAAATATATGCAATTTAGATTCACCATGTCGACTGGAAATAATTTACTTACGCCATCCTTGAGCAACGTGACACTCCGATATCAAAGCGCCGTTTCGCGCGGAGGAGAAGTCGCATGTGTTAAAGTAGAGAGAAGCGACGGGGCCTATTACTATGGCATGGATGGCCGTTTGCTTTACGTGCTCCTGTCGAATGGTTCGAGGGCGTATTACGACACATCCGGCCGGCTGACGATGGTTAAAGAGGCCGACGGCGGAACCGTCTACACATATTGTTATGATGAGGATGAAGGGATTGTACGGCATAATGGGCAGATCCTGCAAGGCATACCGGTGTTGTTGGGATATTTAGACCAGAATCTCGAGTTGGCTGGATCTGTCATACAGCTGCGGTCCGCCTACTCGCCGGATCAGCTTACGACGACGCTTTTACATTTTAACGGTGTCAACGGTGCCGCGTCCACTGTCGATAGTGCGCTCCAGCCGCATCCGGTCACATTTCACGGCAATGCCTGTATTTCTACGGCACGATCCGTTTTTGGGAACTCATCGCTTTTTTTGGATGGTTCAGGGGATTACATAAGCATGCCGGATAGCGACGACTGGTATATTGGAACGGGAAATGCGACATGGGATTTCTGGATCAATCCGTCGGAAGCCCAAAATTCATTTCACCCTGTAATTTGGTCGCAGTATGAGAACGTTGAACTTTCATGGATGGGTTTTGGAAATTTTCTACATATAGGATTTGATATTTATAGCTCACGGCTGGGAGTATTTTCACTAAATGGAAATTGTTGCCCGGTGAACCTTCATACCACAAGACCGATATTGCGCGATATGTGGAGCCATGTTGCGCTTGTAAAGCTTGATAATGATTGGACCTTTTATATAAATGGAATCGCATCCGGAAGTTATCATCAACCATATTCAGACCTAACCGTCTCAAATATTCCTGCCGATGTTACGATAGGATATAACGGTAATCCTGATGATCCTGAATATTTTACCGGTAGTATCGATGAATTCAGGTTTAGCAAAGGCATTGCAAGATATAATGCGAATTTTACTCCTCCGGAATCCGAATATTTCAATGACTATGGACCCAGTGGCGCGATTATATCGCATCCTGTCCTTGTGTCTTCTCCTGTCCATATTAGCGCATCAGTCAATGCTACGTTACGACCCGGAACAAGTGTAAAACTTTTTACGAGAACTGGCGCGTCATCCGACGAAAATGACGGTACATGGAGCGTCTGGCTGGAAACTGTGTCGAACGGTTCGTACTATACAGTGAATTCCCCCACGAATAAATTTTTTGAATATAAGATAATACTTGAGACTACAGATCCTTTACAGTCGCCGGAGCTTTTTTTGAGTCAAGGGATTGTGGTACGATTTAATTGTGCTTATGAGCAGGCGTTTGACATAAATTTGTCGGATGAAAGCATTCCTTACAGTGACTATTTAAAGTTAGATGAAGCTGTTATGGAACTGTCCGATATTAACAGTCTAAAATTAAATGCAGCCGCATCTGAAGATATCCTAAGCTATCTACTGTTATCGACCGGAGTCGCTTCTGAAATTGTTGCTTATACGATTGAGAAAGACGGCAGTCTGTACTGTGTTAAAAATGGTCTCGTCGTTAGAGAGTTGAGGCCCGATGGAATAATTTTAAAATTTATCTATAGTGAATCAGTACCGGCCAATATAGAGCAAATCGAGCTCATAGACGGCCTTATATGTTACTACTACGATACGGAAAGTCGTCTTGTGAGAGTTAGGGATAGCATCAGTAAAACGGAATATGTTTATGAATATTCCGGCGATAGTACAATAGACAGAATATTGGCGGAAAAGATGTGCGGCATTACGGATGATATTATTAATTTCGATATGGGCAATTTGGTGTGCTCCGATAAGGTGGAACTTTCGTCATACACGGACTTACCCACAGCGGTTAACCCTAATTATTACAGGATACCCGATATAGGCACAGGCTCGGATGGTGTAAAGCATGTAACCACCAACGAAACTCTCGCGGCAGGAACATATAACTACACGTCCCTTATCATCGATGCCGGGAAAACCTTGATAATCGCTCCTGGGGCTACAATTAATTCACCCAGATCTACCATTAATTGTCTTGGCACAATCAAAGTAGATGGTGCGCTTACCGGGATTAATTTAGATGTTAATGCTCACACGATTACTATCGGATCAAGCGGTTCCATCACCGGATCGGGAAACCATCTCAGAGCCAATACAATAAACAATGCAGGAACAATGAGTTCTGACATTGTACCTATTTCATCTACATCATTGACTTCCGTTGCTAGTGCCGGTTCAGAATCAGTATTTGGTACCATATCTAACTTGTACGATAATAGCACCTCCACTTGCTATGAATATCAGGTTTATCACGGAGATAATGGAGATATAACCGGAACGCTGACTTTCGACGCAACATGGATAGCCCCGTCTAGAGTCAGTTCCACTTATGTTTACTCTGATCTGACGGTATATCCGGGATTCTACGGGTGTGGCAATATGGTGTTTACTACTTATCTAAAGATAAATGGGATATGGACTCAGATAGACACCTATAGTAGCGCAAGTAGTCCTGCATATGGTGGAAATTTCCCGATAGGCAAAACATACTGGAAAGCGGTATCGACAGGATGGAATAATGTTACGGGTATAAGGTACTGCATGTATGGATACGCGCATGGTTACGAAGAGGGTATGCCGCAATATATGACCAATAAGATGTACGAAGTAAGAGCTTATGTAGCTCCTACCTGTGATTATATAAATAGTACCGGAAACGTTCCTCTTTCTGCAAATACATCGGACTATGTCAACGCGCTTAGATACTATACTAACGGCTGGATAGGGGTGGGCGGTATTAGGGAAGATGTGCTGACCCAGATACCCGGCTCACCGTCGCTATTGAATGATTTGTATCACGGCGATCGCATCTACGATCCCAGCGGGACTCTTATCTCAGACCCCGTAGCTATAAACGCGACTGACCTTGGCTCTATCGTCTCAAATATCGCCACTCCTGCCGGAACGAGCGTCCGGTTTTTTACCCGCACCGGAGTTTCACAGAATACCACCGATGGCACATGGAGCAATTGGGTGGAAGCGACCGATACGGGTTCCGGCTATCTTATGAATTCACAACCGAATAATTATATTCAATATCAGGCGGTTCTCGAAACTACGAATGCCGCACAGACGCCTTCCATATATTCGAACGGCGACTTCGCGATAAAACTCTCGTATGCATATAACCGTACATTTGACGCGCATGCGCCTCCGCAGGATATTGTTTTCAGGGAATATCTGAATCTTGATCCGCAAATATCCCCCGAAACCATATCCCCCCAAGACCTCAGGCTGGATCCGGCCTGGATGGAATCCATACCAGATAGTATTAACGAAGCAGTTTTACTCGATGACGCGGTGCTGGAAACCCGCAGTTTCAAAGCCGACGTGATATCCCAGATCGCCCTTGCCGATGGTACAGTTGTAAAATACTTCAACAATAAGCCCGTTTCCATAATAATGCCCGATGGGACAACAATAGATAACATCGTTCTCGAAAACTATAACGCCGCTCTTAGCGATTACAGGGTCGACAGCGGCGTACTAGTCGCGTATACCGACGCCGGCCGCGACGCGGTGATAACGAGTTTTACCGCTAAGAACGCCGCCGGTGATGTCTATATATTCCAGGATAATGTCCTGACCGGGATAAAATATTCGGGCGGCGGCACAGCGCAAAATCCGCCGGCCAATGCTTACAGTAACGGCCTGTTGGATCTTTTGATGGGCGCGTTCTCTCCGGATGCCCTCATCGGCGAAAAGACCTACAAAAACTCCGAGATCTCCGTGAGCGTTTCGAAGGGCAACAAGCTGACGTATCTCATAGACAACAGAATGGCGTCGGTGTACCAGAGATATGATACCGGCGTGCTTGGGCTTTTAATGGATTACTCCTACGATGAGGACGGTAACCTCATACTCATTCGCCTGCCTTACGCGCGCGATTCCATAGAAGGTGAGATAGCGGAAGCCCGGCAAAAAGTCGCCGCTGAAAAGGCAAGTTATCTCATGATGCTTGCCTCTCAAGTGGATCCGGCGTATACCCAGATACGCGACCAGGTCCAGGCCGTCCGCGACCAGATAAACATTGAGCGCGCGAGATTACAGCCAATGCTTTATCAGCAGGTGACAAAAAGCCGCCGCTGCGGGTGGTGGATATTCTCCTGGACCGAATACTATACGGAAACGGTTGAGGTCCCGGAAGTCCGCAATGCTTTAAACCAGTTAAATGAGCAGGATCGGATATTAAATGAAGAAGAGGCCGAAGCCTACGCCCAGCTAGGAGGTTCGATACAGACTGCCTGCGCGCAATTGGAGCAGGACGCGTCATCTGCCCAGGCCGCGATAGATGAGCAGGAAGCCGCCTTTCAGAGGCAGATAATAGAGGAAGAGTCGACCCCGGTGATACTTGAATGTTACCGCGAGATCCTCGGCCGCGATCCAAGCGAGGCGGAGACCGACGGATGGCTTGCCACGGTTGATTACAATTCCAAGCCGGATATCGGCCGGATCAGGGCCGAGCTCTTTAGTTCGGCTGAGCGCGCGGCATCGATGACTTTCGTTGCGGCTCTAAAAGACCGGATAGGCGCCGCCCTGCAGGGATATCTCGCTAAGACGGACGGGGAGAAGGCCGAATACCTTGAGACGCTCGGCCTTACAGTCGAGGACGTCATTGCCCTTGACGGTGCCGAGGTTGCCGCGATACTTGACTTCCTGAACCGGCAGAACATACATTTCGGCAGGTCCGCGTTTGTCGCGCTCGAGACGATGCTCAAGGCCGATTCCATAGCATATAGTTTTGAGGACCTCGCCTTTAAAGCGGTCTTAGTCGATGTATTTACGGGGGCGATCAACTCTTTCAGTGAAGGCGATCTGCTGGAGCTTTCGATGTATTCCCTCTCGAAAACCGCCGCTACCTATGGATTGATCCTATACAATACGAAATTCGGCTATGATGATCTTGTCCTGGCTGCCGCGCAAGGTAGGCCTGTCATAGTGCACCTTAAGAATAACCACTTTGTCGTTGTTACGGCAGTATCGGATAGCGATGTTACATATACCGAGATGAACAGCGGTCCGGACGGCACCGTCTGGACGGTTTCGAAGGAAGATTTCCGGAGATCCTGGACAGGGTATGCCATAACAAAAACAGCCCCCGCGGATAGCTCAAAGATAATATCCGATGAGACAGCCCTGAGGATAAAAGGAAGCTGCCTTCCGTTCCTATTTCCGCTTATCGCCGCGATCTTCGGCATGATAACAAGCGTCGCTACTGTCGTGGTCGGCGTGATAGGCGCTATAGTTACGGGTATCTCGGCAGTGCTTGCTCCGATAATAGCCGGTATTGGGACACTCATCAGTAGTGTAGCCGGATTCATGGTCGGTATAGGCGCTCAAGTTTTCTCGGCGATCCAGTTTGTAGGAGCGAGTCTTTTTTCGACCATAGGCGGGTGGCTCGGCGGTATTTGCTCATGGATTGGCGGCATCGGTACCACAGTATTTGGCGCCAGTGGTCTAGGCGGGATGATATCTGCCACCGGATTTAATCTGACGGGACTCGGCCTGGCGCTCGGTAAAACCGTTGTGACCACGGTATTGTCCATCGGTATCTCCAATGGTCTGCAGGCGCTCGGCGTAAATTCGACTATCTCCAGTCTCATAGGTTCGTTTCTTACCGGCGGAGTTACCGGTCTGTTCAATGGTTTCTCACCGATAAATTTCATCACCGGCGCTCTCCAATCCGTAGCGGTGCAGGGGGTGAGTGAGCTTAGCGGCGCGCTAGGCCTTCCGCCAGGATTATCAAACATACTAGGGCTTGCAGCCGGAAGCATGATAAGCGCAGGACTTGGCGGCGTGTGGAAACCAATATTTGACGCAAATGGCGTACAGATCAGGTCAGATTTTATAACAGGCCTCGATGCGATAAACTACACAATGGGCACAACTATTATGCCTAACGTAGTTAGCGAATTTGCATATTATGGCGTAACGAAAGCAGGGGAACTGCTAGGTGCTGATCCACGGATATCGTACTTGGCGGGCATAGGTATCCGCAGCTCATTGCAAGCAGGCTTGAGCACGAACATGGATCCGGGGGCTATATGGAATTCGGTGACTACGGGCTTGCTTCAAGGGGTCACGAATATTGGTTTGAATTTTGCCACGCAAGAGTTGGGTTTGAATCCTTTACTGGCCAACATAGGCTTCTCTGCTATATCTACGGCCTTAAATGCTGGCATCCAGGCTCTTATGCCGAATGGTCAAAAAGACGTATTTAAATTTATGTTTGACACCTATATGGATAATGCTCTGACATTCCTTGGCTATGGCGACTCACCATGGCTACAGGCGGCCTACATATCGCAGATATTAGATTTTAGCGATATAGTAAGGCAAAAAGGATTAGGCGAGGCATTAAATATCTATGGTGCAGGATTCTTCAATGCCGTGGCGGTCAATCAGATAGTCAAGACAGGCTATACGATAGGTGGTTATTTTGCAAATAAACTACAGACAGGGCAATATAGAATTGAAACGGTAAATGGTCAAGAGGTTGCAGCCGTGGATACGCCTACGCAATCCGATGGCGGGCATAGCACAGGGTTATTCAAATGGCTGGTAGATGCAAGTGATTGGGATCCGCTTGGGCTAGGGGTAACCTCCGGGAATGGTGATATATCTTGGAGCCTAGGCGAAATAGGTAAAGACGGTTATGCGAAGATGGGCTTCTATGACGATACCACCATATATAATGAATGGGGCAATCTCGGCATATGGCAGACCATTGATAATGGCAATCAGACATATGCAGAGATAAAAGACAATACTGGTAAGGTTATCTTTGTTGTAGAGCCGACAGTAGGCGGTGGCTATAACTATTACAATTCGTATGGGGATTATGTAGATGCGAAGATAGCTTCTTACAACCAACCATTCAATGTTAGTTTAAAAAATGGGTTTGTCGAATACTATAATAGTCGCTATGGTTCTGGTAGCATATTCGATGGCGATCTCCAGAGATTGTCAGAATATGGTCTTACGTTAGACGATCTTTATGGTGCGCAGATATCATGGACAAAAACGTCCGATGGAGATATTTCAAAAAGACTCTATTGGTCAAATCAAGAACAAGCTGAAAATGCGTGGACAAAATTATCGCAACCGGGAATATGGTCAAATGTAGAAGAAAGATTCGATAATGCATCAGGGTGGAGAGGCTTTAGGACAAATGACGAGATCAAGGCAAGCTTACTTAATGAATATCAAAAGATGTCGGTTATTGGACAAACAGGTGATATAATATTTGTGAATGGTAGAGGATTTCAAGCTGATACAACAAAAAATATTACGCAAGGACC
Source organism: uncultured Planctomycetia bacterium (assembly GCA_964650985.1). Lineage (GTDB taxonomy): Bacteria > Omnitrophota > Gorgyraeia > 2-01-FULL-45-10 > 2-01-FULL-45-10 > JAPLMF01. Next base: position 7,778 of record CAZYZC010000038.1, read on the forward strand.
TACAAATCACACGGGGATGTTATATATTGATTCAAATGGCGAAAAATGGGTACTAGAGATGCTAGTCAATAATGGTCTTCAGAAAATTAAGTTAACAGAATTTATGACTAGAATGGTAGTTGAAGGTAATGATATTCAAATCGGCAGAAGAAATAACATTGACGCAGGGGCCATGGCTACAACGATACGACAGGAGTTGTTTGTCGCGGGAACAGAGAATGCAAAGAATATTCCATATAATTCTCCCAACTTGTTTGGATTAAATGAAAGATCAGAAACATCGTTTATTTGTAGTGGTATGATAAAATATATATATCAGAAAGCCTATCGGCCACTTTTTGTAACCGATCAATTCCAGTATTCACCAGTTGATATATATAACGAGATAGACAAAATAGGAACAAAATATTAATGAGTAGAGTAAGGGATTTCATCAGAGAGCATTTGCTATTCGCCTGTAATATCTTCGTACTATGTCTAATGGCACTTGCCTTATTGTTTTTGATACGGTATCCTATGCAAGGTCACAGCATATTATTTCGTGTTCTCTCATCAATTGTGTTTATAATAATTTTTGGATGGAAAATATTTTTTATATTTGTGATAGGCGTAATAGGATTAAATCTCATGGATGTGTTAAAGCACGCAGGAAAATATAAAAGCGGTGTTATGTCGGTGACAAAGCGCGAAGTTATATTTCTAAGTCTCGGGCTAGCTATGTCTATGATGATTGGATTTATCTTTTCAACAGGTATTCGAACTGGTAAGCCAGATATTGAACCAGCACTGTTTTTTTCATATTTCAATGTAATCTTTGCGCTTTTTTTAATTACTAGAATAGGCATTGGCTTGCTACTATATTGTGGAAAAAGGAAGGGGTAATCATATGAAAGATTTTATGAAAATTATATTTCCCGTCATAGTTATCGTGACGATATTAGGAGGCATAGCGGTTGCCGATACCACAGACGTCAAAACATTGCTTAAGGACGGAAAAAATGCGATTGAAAAAGGTGAGTATGAAAAAGCCGTTGATTATTTGGGGAAAATATTAGAGATGTCTGGAAATCAAACCAACGATCCTAAAATAGTAGCATTCGGAGCCGCAGTTCAGGCATATGGCATCTGGAAAATGAACAATGCAGAAATGACGCCCATGGTTATACAAAATTTAAATAAGGCCATAACCAACGACCCCAGCTGGGAATATCCTCATAAGCTGCTAAAAGAGGTTGAGAGCAAATAATATCGTTTCGATTAAGTATGTTGATATTTGAAAAAATGCCACCCACGATGTGGCATTTTTTTATAGGGTAACGTATAATATTCTGTGTAAATTAAAGCTGACTTAGTAATAAAAAAGGG
>CAZYZC010000039.1:0-9127 GCA_964650985.1 uncultured Planctomycetia bacterium
AACCCCACCGAGGACCAGAAAGCCGTCCTTGATGCCGTAGAAGCGCTGCTCTTAGACATGAAGAACGTGAATGACAAGGCAGGGGCTAACCCTGAGCTAGCTAAAGCGGAATCAGACCTCCTTCAGATGGTGGCATCCGTCCTCTTAGCCCAGGGTGTCCCTGACTTACTTAAGGCAGGAGATATAGAGGGGGTAAGGGGCATCTTCAAGGACTTGGGCCGGTCAAAGGACAGTATCATGCTCGATTACAACGATTCCATAAAGCCCTACTACAACAGCATAGTAAAGGACCTGACGGCTAACTTCGCGATACTGCAGTTAAAGGGCATGCTCTCCAGGAAGATAACTGAAGAGGAATTAAAGAACCTGGAGCCCCGGGAGATAGACAGGCTCATCGAAAACATCCGTAAGGCTAACGATAAGTCCTTCGAGCTTCAGTACATACTCCAGCAGGACGCCAAGTACCGTAAGTCCTATCTGGATCCTTCGAATAAAGCGCTGGAAGAAGCCATGAAGACCATGCTGAATAGCTTCACGAGAAGGATAAGCGAGGCGCTGGAAGATAAAAAGTAAGTTATTTTTTCTATTTTACCCTTTTTCTATTTTACCCTTGCCAAAATACGAATATCATGGTATATTTATTCCAACATAATGAACAGTAAACTGAGAACCGCCATAATATTTATATTTATCTTCTCTCTTGTCCGATTCGGATATGCGGATGATGGTAATATTCCTTCTCAAAATTCCGCCTCAAATAAGACTGCCAAAACAGAGAATACTCCGGTAGCGTTTATCAGTCCGTCTTCCTATGATACGGGAAGCAGGGCAATGCTGAACGAAGATGTCCGTTATTTGGAACCCGAAGCCAGCGGCATGGATATGCTCGTGAAAATGGCGCGCGAGAAGAGGGTCCGCCTTAGTATAGATATCAGCCAGGCATACGACAGCAATATTTATCTTACCAAAGATAATGTACAGGACGATTTCATCACGCATATCACCCCGGGTATATATGGTTACATCGGCAGCGGCGATCAGATGCTCATGGGTTTTTACGAAGCTGATATCCTCATCTACGGAAAACACCAAAAGCTTAATACCATAAACCAGACGTTGGGCGCGAGAGGCTATGCGCCCGGGGTCAATTACGACAGTAATGACGTGAATCAAACGATAGGCATAAGCGGCGCCATACCTGTGGTCAGTTTCGACACCGGCAAGACAAGCGTAAGCTTTAAGGACACCCTTCGGCCTACAACGGTTCCGCCCTCAAGCGAAATGGCGCCGTTTGTAAAAAGAGTGGGCAATGATTTTGGGTTTACGGTAAAACACGATATAAGCAGGAAGACGTCTCTTGGCTTTACGTATGACCAGGTCCTGGAATATTATATAACAGACGCGTACAAAGGGAATAACTACATACAGCACGTCTTCTCCCCGACATTCTACTACCATATCTCACCGAAGACCTCGATAACAGGGGAATACAACCTGGGCGTTACGAATTATATGGGCGGAGATAATTATAATTCCTTGTACAATCAGGCGCGCCTCGGCATCGAGGGAAGGTTGACGCCAAAATCCACCATAGCCTTAAAGGCCGGGTTCCAGCAAAGAAGCTACTCTTCCTCCGGCATAAAGGATGCGTACGCTTTTGTCATGACGGGAATTTACGATTATAAAATAAGCCCTAAAACAACATTGGAGCTGATCGGCTCGAGCAACATAATTGAGTCTGTATACGAGGGCGACCCGTACTACAAAAGTCTCAGTTTTTACGCTAATTTAAGGCATCACATTCTGTATAATCTGGATCTGTCGCTGGCGGGTTTTTATTTAAACAACTCCTATCCTAACCGGACATTTACGGAAACCCAGGGCTATGTCAGAAGGGTCGATAACCTGTATGGCTTCAGCTCGAAACTTACATATAGGTTCCGTTACTGGTGTTCCGCGTACGCGAGCTACGATTTTAAGACCAGGGATTCCAATACCAGGGAGCTTACCTATGTCGATAACATAGTTTCCTGCGGAATTTCCCTGAGTTTTTAAGATGAAATTCAAACTAACCGCGATCCTACTTTCCTTAATCATCGGTTTTGTTTCTACGGAATGTTCACTCCGCACGAAAGAATTGCAAGCCGAAGTTAATCCAAAAAATACGGAAAGCGATAAGAAAGAGGAGCCCTACAGGGTTGCCGCAGGCGATATGCTCAGCATAAGAGTGCGCGGAGAGCCCGATATGAGCGGCCAATTTCAGGTAAGGAAAAACGGAGCCATAAAGCACCCGCTTCTCGGCCAGGTACAGGTTTCGAACCTTACCATGGAGGAGGTAGAGAACAGGTTGTCCGAGCTGCTTAAGGACGGCTATCTTGTAAGCCCGTACGTCCTGGTCAGCATGGGTAAATTGGGCAGCGGGAAAATAATGATAGTGGGGCAGGTGGGGGCGCCGGGCGTCTATCCCCTGGCGGAGGATGGAATGCCTACAATTTTAAGAGCCATATTATCATCGGGCGGGTTTACACCCCTCGCGGATCAGGGCGGAACACGCATAATCAGGCAGATCCCGGGAGGCAAAAAAATCAAAATCAATCCACGCATAGACGATATCATGAGCGGCCGCAAGGAAGACATCAGGCTTGAATCTGACGATCTGATAGTGGTTCCGGAAAGGTTTTTTTAGATGGACCGCCCTCCCGAACAATATAATCTCTCCCCGGCCGGGGAAGGCCTGGATATCAGGAAGCACATAGACCTGATAATCCGGAAGAGATGGATATTACTTTCGGTGTTCGTCATCGTCATGACCTTCACGCTCATAAAAACATTCAGGGAAGTACCGGTCTACCGCGCGCAAACGCTTCTTTTTGTCAATATGCCCTCTCCCGATTTTTCTTCCCAGCTCATCCAGGAGGCGCAAGGCACGCAAACGGTAGGTTCTGATTATATCGCCAATCAGGCAGGCATCATCAAAAGCGTCCTGATAGCCAGGCGCGTTAAAAAGTCATCCGATCTTCCTCTCTCTGAAAACCAGATCGTGAATGATACGAACGTAAGCTTCTCAAAGGGCAGTAACTTTATGTACATCAGCTTTGATTCGCAGGATCCGGCGTTGGCCGCAAAGGCCTCCAACGCCGTAGCCGAGGCGTACCTTGAGCAGAATATCGATAATTTGTTTTATTCTTCAAAAGAACTGCTGCAGTTGTTTTCCTCCAAGGACATCATAAGCCTGGACAGCGATAAATATACCCCGGGCGCCGACAGCGAGGCAAAATCCTCCGGCAGCCGGATAGAGGCCGAGGTAATTCCAAGCATTGCCCGCAGCCCGGAACTGCAGTCTTTAAAGTCCGAGCGGATGGCCGCTGAGGCCGAACTTGCCGCTTTATCCAAAACGTACAAAGAAAAGCACCCAAGGATTATCGCGCTGAACGACAGGATAAAATCGATCAATAAAAGATTCCAGGCGGAGACGGAGCGGGTGATGGAGAACATCAAGGTAAACCTTAAAGGCCAGCTCTATATTAACAACGCGAGGATAATTGACTACGCTCAGCCCCCTTCAAGGCCGATAAGACCCGACAGGCCGAAGGATATTTTAAACGGGTTGTTTCTGTCCGCAGCGATCGGATTAGGCCTGATATATTTAATCAACATGTTGAGCGACACCATCAAGAACAGGGAAGACCTGGAGGGGGCACTGAACCTGCCGTGCCTCGGAGAATTTCCCGTGATCAAGGATGCGCAAAAAACCGCCGGCGCCGGGCGTAATTTTAATACCCTGGACAAATCTCCGGAACTGGCCGATGCCATAAGAACGATAAGGACCAATGTTATATTTTCAGCGGCTAAAGAGGACCTGAAGGTCATCCTCCTGACGAGCACGATACCCCAGGAAGGCAAGAGCCTCCTGTCAAGCTATCTTGCGTTCGCGTTTGCCAAAAGCGGGGACAGAACCTTGCTTATAGATGCGGACACCCGAAGACCTTCTGTATATAAAATTTTCGGCGTCGACAACTCTCCGGGGCTCACAAACATTTTGGCGGAAGGCATTCCTATGGACCTCGCTTTACGGGAGACGGCGTACGATAACCTTTACCTGATCACATCGGGATCAAGAACGCCGAATTCACTGGAGATCCTGGGGTCTAAAACCACCGTGGAACTGATGAAGACCCTGGCCGGAAAATTCGACAAGATCATAATAGACTCTCCGCCGAGCCATTCCATTCACGATTCCATACTATTGTCCAAGGTTTCGAGCGTGGTGATGCTTGTGGTAAAATCCGGTTCAATAAGCAAGGACGTGCTGCGAAAGGTACGGGACAAGTTTGTCTTCGCGAACGCCAAAGTGATAGGCGTGGTATTGAATTTTTTCGAAAGAGGCCGGCACGGGCACTACAGCGACAAGTACTATAACAGATACTACAAAGGTTACTATGGCGCGGATAAAAATGACGAAGACCTGGTTGACACAAAGACCTCGTAAAAATTGCCTAACATCTTAAATATCCTGCTTGCCCTCATTATATTATTTCCGCCTTTGGCCCTTGGCGCGGTACACGCATGGTCAATAGCCGTACTCGATCTCCTGATCTTATCCTTACTGGCCGTATACGCGTTTAGGTGCGCGCGCACGGGCGCGGTGACATACAGAAAAAGTCTCCTCAATCCTATTTTCATCTCCATAATTTTATACGCGGCCACCCAGATATTTTTCGGAATCACGGTCTCTCCCTACAAAACATCTATAGCCCTGAAAACCGCTCTCGTATATTATATATTATATTTCGTCACGGCCTCCGCTGTTTCGGACTCAAAGAGCTTAAACAGGGTGATGCTGCAGATCATACTGGCCGGTTTTTTAGCGTCCCTGATCGGCATCCTTCAATACGTAACGGCCGCCGACAAGATTTACTGGGTAATGTCGTTTCCGGGGGCGATTATATTCGGGACATTTGTAAACAGGAATCATTTTGCTTGTTACGTTTCTATGATATCGCTCATAACCCTTGGAAGCGTATTTTCAGACGTCTATAAGAGGGGGAAAGAATTTTGGGGCACATCGCTCAGGCGCGCCATTATGGCGGTCGTCGATACCGCGCTGAATGAAAAGGTCCTGCTGAAAGTATTCGCCTTCGCCGTAATAGCAGCCGCCATAATCCTGTCGGAATCCAGAAGCGCGATCGTCTTTTTAATGGCGTCCGTAATATTATTCATGTCGCTGGTTTTCGTAAAGAAGAAAGAAAAGGTGGTGTACGCCGCCGTCCTGGGGATTTTAATAATGTTTTTCCTCATGGAGTGGTGCGGGGCGGAGTCAAGCATAAAAAGGATTCCCACGATTTTTTCATCAAAGGAATACGGCTGCAGGGTAATGCTGAATATCGAAGCCGTAAAAGTCTTTAAAGACTATCCCGTTTTCGGCATCGGGATAGGCGGGTTCTCGAGCATATTCCCGCTTTACAGGTTCGATTCGGATCCCCTCACTTACGAATATCTGCACAATGACACCTTTCAGCTGCTTGTGGAATCCGGGATGCTGGGCTTCGGGATATTTGCGGTATTATTCTCTATTTTTATTTTAAGATTTTTTACTAAGATCGCGGTGACGCGCGATACAAACAGGTACTGCATAGGTCTCGGCATCCTGTCCGCGTTCCTGTATCTGGGGCTGCATAGCCTGACGGATTTTGGGTTAAGAATAAATGCCGTATCGTCACTGTTCGTGATCCTGCTTGCCGTCTCAAACGAAGCGATGGACACCGAAAAAAAAGTGATACGACTGTTCTCTCTTAAGACCGGCGGAAAAAGATATATATTTTATATTCTTGGGCCCGTTGCATTTATATGGCTTGCCTTTGCCGTATTAAAGCCGTCCATCGCGGATATCATCACGGAGGACTGCGCCAAAGAGTCCTATTTTAATACGGCTTTCGCGCTGAATCCGGAAAACGACGAATTGTATTTCAGATATTACAGGTTTATTATCGGCAGGTTCAAGAATAGTGAGATATCGAAAGAGGCGGCCCTCATGGAGGCGCAGGCGGCGATCGACAAGGCCATGGGCCTCAATCCGCACAAGACACTGTATAAATCGGCAAAGGGACAATTGGAATTCTGGCAGGGTAATTACAAGAGGGGTCTTGACCTTCTAAAGAGCGCTTCCGTGGCAGAGCCGTTCAACGCGAAATTGCAGCTTGCCAATTCCTATATGCTATTTTTACACGCGGCGGATGAGCGGAACCCCGATTTGAAACGAAACCTGCTGGAGAAGGGCCTGGCGTATTACAGGCTTGCGAAGAAGCTTAACGGATCCATATCGTTGTATTCAATATACAAAAACGAAAAAGAATTCAAATGGCTTATGAAGGCCCTGAAAACGGAAGGTGTCCGGGTCAATTAGAAGCAAAAATGTTATGAGGCCCGGCTTGCATAAAGCGGCAGAGAATCGGCGACATCAATATACCCCTCTGCCTGCTCAATTAATAGAGGGTCCACGTTAGGCACCCTGCCGCCGTATTCTTTCGGGATCTTGACAAACGCTTCGCCCGTGAAAAACCCTATAGCCGGATCCATTCCTAAGGCATCGGCGACGCTCTTTACGGAGATGCTGACATCCCTGTAGGTATCCGGATATTTTTCTTTGATCTTCGGTTCAAGCTCCTTCAATACGCGGTTTATCCTGTCTCTCCAAAGATTTTCTATGAACCATCTGGCGTAGGGATCAACGATGCTTACCATCATTTTCGATTCAAACTCGGCAACGTCTTTCCATGTCATTACTCTTTTTTCATCGGACAGGCTTTTTGGCACCCTGGCCGTCTTGTCGGGCTGTAGAACTACTTCGACTTCGGAACCTTTTATCCTGACGCTTACGCTCGGATCAAAATTTTTCAGGTTGTCGGTATATTTTTCTTCAATGGCGGCTGCCTTATTTTTGTCTATCGCAAACGCCGCGGACGCCGATAAAAAGCACAACGCGAGGATCAACAGGCCTATACAGTATCTTTTTTTCATTTTCGCCTTCTCCTTGGTTTGGTTAAATATATCACATTACCGGCGAAGTGTCAAGTAGCGCCCGGCTAAATAATGGGCCAAAAAAGTAGTTACATTCCGACGAAAATGTTATATAATCATTCCGGGATTCTGCATACTGGCTTTTCTGCTTGCTAAATTATTTTGATCCGCAAATTCGGCGAAGGTATAAATGCTGACATATTATTTCTATTTTGTAGCAGCGTGTATTTTGCTTACGCTTGCGAACCCGAGAATGGGCCTTTGGCTGATGCTTGTCGCGGGGTTATTGGCCGACCCCTTAAGGAAGGTCACTCCCGGTAATCCTGTTTACATATCCATTGCTTTTATAATAATATTGGGCGTAGTCTATCTGCGCTACGTGGCCGGTAACCCCAAAAGGGAAAGAATCTCTAAGTATATACCGAGTCTTAAACCCGGTTTTCAGGCATTAAGCTTCTTTTTCATAATTAACGCGGTACGCCCCTTATTTGTGAATATATATCTCCTGCCTGTGATCCTATACGGCTCCGCGCAATATATAGGCCTCTTAGCGTCGGCGCTCCTCGGATTTAACATAATAAAAGATGAAAAAAATATAATAAAGTTTGCCGATGTATTTGTCATTACCCTGCTGCCGTTTTTGTTCATGGTATTATTGGAATTCCGGGGTGTCAATAGCGAATTTTTCGGGGTAATGGCCTTTCAGGACCGGCCCTGGCTGCTGTACTCTGTTCCCGGGATGGCCCTGAAGATGTTTTGCGGGACATTCAGAAGCCCGGAATTGATGGGGTGGTACGCCATGGTAGCGGCGGTTTCATCGCTTTATTTGCTGGCGCGCAAGAAAAAGAGCTTGTTGAGCGCGTTTTATTATATAGGCAGTTTCATCCTGTCTTCATCCTGCGTGCTCCTGTCGGGAAGAAGAAAATTCTTCCTGGGTATTTTTATGTATATCCTCGTATTCATAATATTGTCGGCGCGAAAGAGCCAAAAGAGAGCTTTAGCGTATCTGATAATATTTTCGGTCGTTTGCGCCCTGACCCTGCATTTCGCGAAAAGGACCGATGAGGCCGCGCTGTATCTTCAGGTAGGCAAAACTGGTTTTGCGTCAACAGAGGGCAGGTTTAAGGGCGGCGTTATCGGCTCTATATATTGGGCAATAAGAAGAGACGGTTTTTTTGGGAGGGGATTAGGGGCGTCATCACAGGGCAGTGAGCATTTCAAAGCGACATTAGTGGGAGGGGGAAGTATAGAAGCCGGCCCCGGCAAGATAATTTCCGAGTTAGGCGTGCCCGGGTTCATCGCTCTTATTGTGGTGGTTTTTGCCTATGTGTCCGGCGTCTACAAAAAATTCGTCAGGCACAGGATCAGTGATGCCTGGGAAATCACAGTGGTATTTTTATTGTCCCTGGTCTTAACGCATATGGCGCAATTTACGATATCGCATCAGGTATACGGCGATCCGCTGATCGCCGTTCTGACGGGCTTAACGGCCGGATTCTTATTAGCCGCTTCCAGGCTTTCAACGGTTCCCAAACATAAAGGATTAGCATGAAGGTCTCGATCATCACCGCCGTTTTTAACAACAAAGACCATATCGCGGGCTGTATAAACAGCGTCAAAGATCAGACGTATAAGGATATCGAGCATATAGTAGTCGATAGCGGCTCTACCGACGGGACGACAGAGATCCTGGATAGCTATTCGAATGGCCCTACAAAAGTCATTCATGACGAGAAGAAGGGGCTTTTTTACTCGCTCAATAACGGCATCAGCGGGGCTTCGGGCGGCATCATCGGGATATTACATTCGGACGATCTGTATGCCGATAAATACACGGTGGAGAAAGTAGCCGATCTTTTTAACGACACTAAGGTTGACGGCGTATACGGCGACCTGGTCTATGTAAAGAGGGATCGTCCGGATAAAGTTATGCGATACTGGCACTCCGGAGAATTTAAGCCCTCTAAGCTTAAATTCGGGTGGACTCCGCCTCATCCCGCGCTATTTTTGCGGAAGGAAGTTTACCGGAACATCGGTTTATTCGATACCGCGTTTACAATTGCCTCGGATTATGACTTTATGCTAAGGTTACTACTCAGTGAGAAATTCA
>CAZYZC010000040.1:0-9005 GCA_964650985.1 uncultured Planctomycetia bacterium
GCATGCCTGTACCTAATGCGATACGGTTCGGCGTGGCCGCGGGGACAGCGGCGGTAATGACGCCCGGGACAGAGCTGTGCCGCAGAGAAGATACAGAGCGGTTATATGGAGAAATGACTAATGGTCAAAACTAAGATAATCTGCACTCTCGGCCCGGCATCATCAAGCGAGACTATGATCAGAAAAATGATGCGCGCCGGCATGGATGTCGCCCGCTTGAACTTCTCTCACGGTAAGCCGCCGGAACTGGCTCATAGAATAGAGGTTGTCCGGCTTTTAAACAGGAAATATCGCAGGCGCATGCAGATCCTCGGAGATCTTCAGGGGCATCGTATCAGAGTAGGCGGCCTTAGTGCTCCGGTTTTACTTAAAAAAAGCCGGGTAGTATGGCTTACTCAGCAAGGCGTAATAGGATTGCACGAAATAATACCTTTTGATTATCAGGGTTCGTTGCGTAGTATCAAGAATGGCCACCAAATATTTATTGATGACGGAAATATCGCCCTGGAAGTAATTGGCAGAACTAAAAACAAACTTAAGACCAAGGTAATAGTCGGCGGCCTGCTTAAAGGGCATAAGGGCGTAAACATCCCGCAGGCAAAGCTTGAATTTGGACGCATAAGCCGGAAGGATATGCAGGATATATCTTTTTGCGAAGAGCGTGGCGTGGAATATATCGCTCAGTCCTTTGTTCGCACCAAGAATGACATTTTGGATGTCAGAAAATTGCTCAATCCGGATTCGAGATGCCGGGTTATCGCTAAAATAGAGAATAGAGAAGGTATAAAGAACATTGATGAGATAATCAAGGCTTCGGACGGTATCATGATAGCGCGCGGGGATATGGGGGTATCGTTGCCTATTTATGAAATCCCCATTATCCAAAAGACCATTATAAAAAAATGCAACCGCGCGGGTAAATCCGTTATTACCGCCACCCAGATGCTTGAAAGCATGGTTGAAAACCTTCGCCCTACTCGCGCGGAAGTCACAGATGTGGCAAACGCCATTATAGATGGTACTGATTGTGTCATGCTATCGGCAGAATCAGCTGTGGGTAAATACCCGGTTGAAACAGTGGCGATGATGAATAATATAATAAGGTTTACGGAAAAACATTTAAAGGAAAAAATCTATGGTTATTGAGACAACCGATATTTCGAAAGAAATCTGGCATTCGTTGTCTGCCGAGGAAGTTATCAAGCGGTTTGAAGTGGATGTTTCTGCAGGACTATCTTTGGATGAGGTTAATAAGCGCAGGGATCGTTTTGGGCTGAATCAGATTACCCCTAAAAAGGGCACGCCCTTGTGGCTACGGTTTCTAATGCAATTTAATCAGCCTCTCGTATATATCCTTCTTATGGCGACTGCGGTCACGCTGTTCTTAAAAGAATGGGTTGATGCTTCGGTTATTTTTGGAGTTGTTTTTATTAACGCCATCATTGGTTTTCTGCAGGAATCCAAGGCGCTGAAAGCTCTCGAAGCACTTTCCCGATCAATGACTTCTTCCGTCGCTGTATTAAGGGATGGTAAAGAACAGCACATTTCATCCACTGAATTAGTCCCGGGTGATGTGGTTATGGTCGCCTCAGGAGATAAAATTTCGGCTGATATGCGTCTCGTATACAACAGAGATCTGCAAATTAACGAATCGCCCCTTACCGGAGAATCTGTTCCTGTGGAGAAGCAAACAGGGCCGCTGGACGGAAAAACTGTCTTGGCGGATAGATTAAATATGCTTTATGCTTCCACATTTGTCACTTATGGAAGAGGCAAGGCTGTGGTTATTTCCATAGGAGACTCAACTGAGGTTGGGCGAATCTCAGAATTGATTGCAACCGCTGAGGATTTGGCGACGCCGCTTACAATTAAACTTGCTCATTTTAGCCATTATCTTTTATTCGTGATTCTGGGGTTGTCCGGGCTTCTGTTTGCGGTGGGTGTATTCAGGGGAGAATCAGCCCAAGAGATGTTCATGGCCGCGATCGCGCTTGCGGTTGGCGCGATACCGGAAGGATTGCCCGCGGCTGTAACGATAACGCTTGCCATAGGAGTAGCCAGAATGGCCAAGCGCCGAGCCATTATTCGAAAATTACCAGCCGTAGAAACGCTCGGCAGTACGGGTGTCATCTGTTCTGATAAGACGGGGACGCTTACTGAAAATCAGATGACAGTGCAGGAGATTGTCAGCGCTGATCTCATGTATCAAGTTTCCGGGGTCGGGTATGGTTTTGAAGGCTCTATTCAAGAAGTCTCTCGGAAGTCAGTATCCGCTTCTTCCGTCGCGCTTAAAGAATGCTTGACCGCCGGTTTGTTATGTAACGACAGCCGTGTCGTTGAGCGTCAAGGATTGTTTCAGGTAGAGGGCGATCCGACAGAAGGGGCTCTTATCGTTTCTGCGCATAAGGGCAGAAATTTATTTCCTGATGGGTTACCTGAATTCCCGAGAAAGGATTCGATCCCTTTTGAATCAGAATATCAATACATGGCAACTTTCCATACGTTGCAAAATGGAGAAGGGATTGTTTATTTGAAAGGGTCGGTAGAAAAGGTTTTGGCCAAATGCGTCAATCAGCTTGATGAAAACGGTAATATCATTTCCTTGAAACATGCCCTTATCATTCACAAAGCTGAAACTATGGCGGCAAAGGGTTTGAGAGTTCTCGCATTCGCCCGCGGGAGCATTTCAGCAAATAAAGACAGGATAGATCATGAAGATATTACGGAATCCATGACGTTTCTGGGGTTGCAAGGGATGATAGATCCACCCCGCAAGGAAGTGATCGAGGCTATTCGGCGTTGTCATTCAGCCGGAATATCAGTCAAGATGATAACCGGTGATCACATATTGACAGCCAAGGCAATCGCCGAACAGCTGAATCTTAAGAGCCGCATTGATTCGGCGGATTCTCTCCCGATAGTTGCTTTAAGCGGAAGTGATCTTGAAAATATGAATGACGAACAATTGCAGGAGGCAATCAGCCGGGCAAGTGTTTTTGCCCGCGTGACTCCCGAACAGAAATTACGGCTGGTTAAGGCGATTCAGTCAGGAGGGGAAATTGTAGCTATGACCGGAGACGGGGTAAACGATGCCCCTGCGCTTAAACAGGCCAATATAGGCATTGCTATGGGGCGCACAGGTACAGAGGTCGCAAAAGAGGCGGCTGATATGGTTTTGACCGATGATAATTTTGCTTCAATTGAGGCGGCCGTAGAAGAGGGGCGATGCGTCTTTGATAATTTAAGGAAGTTTATTGTCTGGACATTACCGACCAATTTAGGCGAGGCGCTCGCGATTATGGTCGCCATTTTTGGAGGAATGGTGTTGCCGGTTGCTCCGGTGCAGTTGCTTTGGATCAATATGACCACGGCTATTTGCTTGGGTATGATGCTGGCATTTGAGGCTAAGGAACCTGATTTAATGCAAAGGCCCCCGAGAGATCCCAAGATGCCGATTATGACGGGTGATCTTATCGGACGCACAATCACCGTTGGAATTCTTTTAGCTTTGGGGGTCTTTGGTCTATTTTATTATGAAAGAAATAACGGATTGAGCATAGAAGAGGCACGGACTGCGGCTGTCGGGGTTTTGGTCATCGGTGAGTTGTTTTATCTGTTTAACTGCCGCTCATTATCACGCTCTCCATTTGCCTTGGGGTTCTTTTCTAACCGTTGGCTGATTGTCGGCGTTTCAATTATGCTGGGGTTGCAGATGCTATTTACCTATGTTCCGGCGATGAACCGCTTTTTTCATAGCGCGCCGATTTCGTCGGATGCCTGGTTGCGGATTTTTTTGATCGGCCTATCAATTTTCATTATTTTTGAGATTGAAAAGTGGGTGCGTAGCAGGTTCCTTAATCGGAAACTGTCTTAATTAGAGAAAAGATTACGCAGGATTTTCTATATACATTTAGAAAGGTAGGACATTGTGAGTTTTGTGTATGAGATACCAATTATTCTTGTGATGATAATCGTTAATGCGGTCTTTGCCGCTTATGAGATGGCTCTGGCATCTATCTCTCGATCGAGGCTTTCTACTCTTTGTCAGCAGAAAAAGAAAGGCGCTGTAGAAGCGGCTTATATGAAAGACAGGATGGAGGCAAGCCTTGCGGTGGTTCAGCTTGGCATAACCTTGGCAGGCGCAATTGCGGCGGCAACGGGCGGAGCCGGTGCTCAGGAATCGCTTACGCCTTTCTTTACGAAGATGGGGATGACCTCTTTTTATGCTGAAATATCAGCTCTTATTTGCCTTGTTATCCCTTTGAGCGCATTTACGATTATCTTCGCTGAATTGGTACCGAAAATGTTCGCTTTGGATAACAGGGAATCAGTTTGCCTCATTCTCTCTCCAATGATGAAGGCGATCGCCCGGATTGCTGATCCGGCTGTTTCTTTCTTCGAGACGATAGTAAAAAAGATTATGTTGTTGGGTAAGAAAACAAAAGACGAGTCCTCTGTTGATAAACAAAGCCTGCATGAATTAAAAGCGGCCGCCGCTCTTGCCCGGACCTCCCGGCTTATCGGCGCTCATGAGGAGAAGATCGTTCTTTCAGCGGCTCAGTTATCGCAACGCACGGTGGCCGATATTATGTGGAACTCCGAGGATATTTTCATGATTCCTGTGACGGATAGTCTTTCGGATGCTCTTATCAAGGCACATCTTGATATGCATACACGTTTTCCGGTGTGCGAGAAGGCAGGAGAGCCCCAGACGATTATCGGATATCTTAATTTCAAAGATATTGTTAATGCTTTGAAAATGAGTCCCGAAAATCCTTCTGTCCAAGGCATAACACGGCCAATCAAGAAACTTCCGGTAGAAACATCGCTCTCGCAGGCTTTATCGGAAATGATGCATGAAAAGGTGCACATTGCGATTGCCGTATCCAACGATCAGCAAGTGACTGGAATGATTACTTTGGAAGATATTATTGAAGAATTGGTCGGCGAGATTGAAGATGAATTTGACCGTTTGCCTGCTCATATTCAGCCTGTCGGCTCAGGCTGGATTATTGGCGGAGCGGCCTCAATGAAGGTCGTTGCTTCGACTCTTGGCATTGAACTGCCCTTGGAAAACGTATCCGAGCGAACGCCGACTCTTGCGGAATGGGTTGCGCAGAAACTGGGCAGAGATGTCGAAGGAGGCGAAGTATTATCTTTTGATAATATCTCGATTACTGTCAGGAAGCTTCGACGCAGGAAGCTTGCCGAGGCGCTTGTTTCTAACCTATCCGCTAAAGCGTAGGGATGTTTCTTAATAAGAAAGCCATTAAGCATGTGGTCATTTGAATCTATTTTATTATGGGCGGCCGTTTTAATGTTCGTGAGCGTTGTCTCGAGTAAGATATCGAACAAGCTCGCGGTTCCCGTTTTGTTGTTATTTCTGGCGGTTGGGATGCTTGCCGGATCTGAAGGGCTTGGCAAGATCTATTTTGATAATGCTCAACTGGCAAAGCAGATCGGTATTTTAGCGCTTATATTTATTATCTTTTCAGGCGGTCTTGATACTAATTGGAAAGATACAAAACCAATTATTCTCCCGGGGATCGTGCTTTCGACTCTTGGAGTATTGGTTACGGCAATTATTACGGGTTTGTTTGCTGTTTATATCCTCAAATTTTCTCTATTAGAAGGTGTGTTGCTTGGATCTATCGTTTCATCCACAGATGCCGCCGCGGTATTCACCATTCTAAGATCAAAACGTATTAGTTTGAAAAAACCATTGAAACCGTTGCTCGAATTCGAGTCCGGCAGTAATGATCCGATGGCTATTTTTCTGACGATGGGATTTTTGAGCCTTTTGACCGTAAAAGGATCAGGGCTCGTTTCGCTGATTCCGAGATTCGTTCTGGATATGGCAATGGGGGCGCTTGTAGGCTATGTAATGGCGAGAGTTATTGTATTCCTTGTTAAGCGCCTGAAATTAGATTACGAAGGGCTTTATCCGGTAATAACGATTTCACTGGTTTTGTTTACCTATGTAGTAGCCATTTTCCTAAAAGGCAACGGGATCCTTGCGGTTTATCTTGCGGGGCTGGGGCTGGGGCATGCGGAGTTTCCTAATAAGAAATCCATCATGAAGTTTCACGACGGTCTGGCATGGATCAGCCAGATCGCCATGTTCGTGACTTTAGGGTTGCTTGTTTTTCCGTCTCACTTGGTTCCGCTTATTGGAACGGGATTGCTAGTGACGCTTGTTCTTATGTTCATTGCCCGTCCGGTGAGCGTTTTTCTATGCTTGTTGCCGTTTAATTTAGCTGTGCCGAAGAAGATCATGCTTTCTTGGGTGGGGCTTAGAGGCTCTGTTCCGATTATTTTGGCTACGTTTCCGCTTGCGGCCGGTATTGCTCAGTCCGAGACTATTTTTAATGTAGTATTTTTCATCGTTATCGCATCCGTTTTTATTCAAGGTACAACAATCCCTCTTGTTTCAAAATTATTAAAACTCGATGTCCCATTGCCCGACAAGAAGGCGTATCCCATAGAATTTGAGAAAGTTGAAGGCATTGACGCGGAATTAACGGATATTATCGTGCCATATAACTCAGTCGTTATCGGCAAGATGATCCGCGAATTAAACGTTCCTGAAAAATGTCTTATTATGCTTATTTCCAGAAATGATAAATTTGTTATACCGGCTGGATCTACAGTCATACAAGGCGGGGATGTTTTATTGGTGCTGGCTAATGCGGAAGATTTCTCTATGCTTCATCAAACGATAGGGCATATTGATAAAAAACCGGAGTAGGTGTTGGGCGGGGAATGCAGTGTTTAGGGGTTCAACTGATGGCGCAGAAAAGCCGTGTCTTTTATGCGGTTGTCTGATAAAATAACGGATTAAAAGGCATCGGCTGGCTGATCATTAAGTTCCTAAAGTCCGAAAGCCATCGACCCCATTTTCCGAACAGGATTTGAACCACGAGAGGCTTCAATAACTCTCGTGGTTTCAAGCAGTTACAGATGTTGTTTTTTTTGTAACGTGAATGTTCGTCTGCTGTCCTGTTTGAGTTAGTTATGGGACGCTACTGCGAACCACAAAGCAGTAAAAGTGTAGATTTGAAAAAATATGAGGGGAGCTTACCAAATGAAAAGATGTCCGAAATGTGGCAAGACGTATGATGAGACATGGAAGGTGTGTTTGACTGATAGCGTTGCACTTGTTGATGTTACTGGAAAAGAGGCGTCGGAAATTAAGCCAGCAGAGGAGACTGCTAAGAAACGACCTGTTGGCATTATTGTGATTGCGATACTTTTATTGTTAGCCGGATTATCTGGGACTTTCTCTCTCATAGGATTAGTAATGCCTCCGCCTTCTGCTGAAATCAACTTTGAACAATTTAAGGAACGAGCCCTAAAGATGAATCCTAACGCAACCGAAAAAGAACGGGCAGCAATAAACGCAATGGATACCAATCCCGCTGTGCAAGACATGATAAAGGCGCAGAGCGAATTCATAAAGAGCGGTAAGTATAAAGTCATGGCCTTATCATATGGCATCTATGGCTTAATTTCGCTTATTGCTGGTATCGGTCTTCTGATGTCAAAGGAATGGGGAAGAAAGCTTGCGATTGCAAGTCAGCTATTGACTATCGCAACGTTCACTTTGAATATTTCCATATTTAGCAGCACCTTTAATACCTCTACCGCGCATATGACCGGGGCGAAGCAAGTCTTCCCCGTTATGATCGCAGTGCAGGCGATTATCGGATTAATAATAATATGGGCTATAATTTCTTATCTGCGTAGGCCGCAAGTTAAAAAATGGTTTATGTAGCAATGGCCAGAAGCATTTTAAATTGATAGCTCAAAATAAAAGGTAAAATGACGAAAAATGTTTATATAATCGCCGGGCCGAATGGATCGGGTAAGACGACATTTGCAACGATGTTTTTGCCTGATTATGTTAAGTGCCCGAACTTTGTGAACGCTGATCTGATAGCCCAGGGGTTAGCGCCATTTGAGCCTCGCAGCGCTGCTATCAAGGCAGGGAAGCTCGTCCTGCAGCAGATCCATGAATTTTCCGAACGCGGGGTTGATTTTGCCTTTGAAACAACGCTATCCGGCAAATCCTATGTAAATTTACTTACCAAATTAAAGGCGAAAGGTTATGGATTGCATCTTTTTTTCCTGTGGCTTCCCAGCCCGGAGTTAGCAATAGAGCGTATTAAAGATAGGGTAAAGGAAGGCGGACATAGTGTGCCAGTCGAAGACGTTCGGCGCCGGTTTGTTCGCGGTATTAATAACTTTTTCAAATTATACAAGTCGTTGTTTGATACCTGGACATTGTTTGACAATTCCAGAACAAAACCTGTATTGATAGCGAAGAGAAAAAATGGCAATAGGGAATTTAGCAATGAAGAATTGTTTAAAATGATACAAAAAGGTGCGAGGTAGCGAATGAAAAAGAGAATGTCTTTACAGGATAAAGCCGAAGCAGCGCTAAAGAAGGCGGTGCGGCGGGTTGTGGAACGGCATAAAAAGACCGGCCGTTCGCTTGCCGTATGGCAGAACGGTAAAACCGTTCGTATCTCTCCGAATACAGTTAGGTAGATGGAAGTGGGATATCAAGCGATATTTCGAGTCGAGCGCGCCTTCTTCGGTAAAATGCTATAACTAATTGAGCCGTAGGGTGTTGCGAGACTCGACTGCTGTCTCGTTTGGGACTTCAATAATTATCTCCTCGTTCAGAGAGGAGAGAGGTTTATAGCCCTGGTTACTTAACGTGATCAGGGCTTTTCCTTTGTTCAAAATTTGTCGGAGAAAATTTTGAACTTCTCAGGTAGATTGGTTACCCAAATTTTTCTCTGACAAAATTTGGGTTTGTCTTTGAGGGGTAAAGAGTTAGGGCATTAGCTTTCGCTATTCTTCCGACGGAACCACGATCTTCTTTTTAGGTGTGTAAAATATCTCCAAAACAAGCCAACAGATCTCCCAATAGGCACTATTCATTTCTGATCTGGCCTTATTTCGAGCTCGTGTAGTTAATGGTCTGTTATTAAAATAAT
>CAZYZC010000041.1:0-8865 GCA_964650985.1 uncultured Planctomycetia bacterium
AATTATTAAAACGCATGATAGGATTGCACTCTGCCATAGAGAATATAAATTCTTCCGAAGATGTAAAAAAAGAATTTCAGCAAATTGTGGAAGAGATGACGAGAGACGGGTTTATTAAAAAAGAAGACCTTTTAAATATCATGAGAGTGATATTTATCTTTCGTATAGCTGAACTAACCGAATCCGGGCATTTTGCATTTATATACGAAAACACATTCCCCTCTCTTAGGGCGGCATATGATACTACGGAACGTATAATTGAGGAAGCGTACGCTGGAAAATCACCCACAATAGTGACGTCCGGTTTTACCGAGACAGACCGAACGCACATGGCCGGCCTCGTCAATTTTGCAAAAGAAAAGATCGCAAGCGGCGAACTTGATCCGCGACTACCGGTAGTGGCAAGTATAGTTGATAAAGACGGCAATGTAATTGCAACATCGATCAGAACGAAATTGGGTAAACCAAGTAAGCATGGAGTAAAAGCTCTTCATGCCGAAGTATCCGCTATACGCGAAGCGGAGGCGAAAGGATTTAGCGATTGGGCAAATGCGACCCTGTACGTGATAATCGACTCCTGCTATATGTGCTCTAAAACTATTACGGAATTCTATCCTTTTAAGCGAGTGGTATATGGCGTTGAAGATCCGACACTTGCTTTCTATTACAGAAATAAGGAGGGTTATGCTAAAAATGGTGTTTCTCTGGTCGAATGTAATGACAAAAACATTCGAAAAAGAATTAATAAGCTATTTAAGAAAGCATTTAAGGGTGAAGTGCGGCATACGCGTTTACGTGAGGGCGTAATAGCCAAAGAAAAAGAAATTGTGAATTCTTTCCGTAGCGAGTACAAAAAAACATTTGGCAAAGATATTCAAGTCGCAACCTTCGACGCAGATATATGGGATAGGAATAAAGATGACAAAGATGTTAATAAGCTCCTTTTCGGACATCTCGAATGGTTTGTGCAGGACCTCAATCCAAAGAAGAAACACGTATTATTAATAATGGGCAGAAATGAAAATTGTGAAAAAGCACGAGCAAGGATATTGCAAGATCATTTATTTAATTCGACAGAAATTTTGTCGGAACATGAAATAAATAGTGCTACACAAATCTGTGAGGTATTTAAACAAAATCATATCATTCCAAGTTATACAGCAGGTAGGGATATTGTTAAGTCTGGGAGTCCGCAAATTGCAGATGGACTGGCGTTATTCAATAAGATTTTTAATATATCAAGAACAAGAACAAAACGTTCTATCGAGGCTTCGTGTGAAAATCTTGGTATGGCCGAAGCCATAGACAAGTCACCCCTTCGTAAAGAGATCGATATTACCTACCATCCGAAAATGATCGAGGGTACACTCCTTAATCTGGCGAGTGAAAAGTTAATAGCTCTGATAGAGAATCCGAATTGGGAGTTATACCAAATAATAAAAACATTAAAACCGGAACGCGTCAGTATACATTTGGGCTGGTCCGCGGAAGAGATAATACTGGGCACAGCTGAGAATGGACTGCCGGATATGCCGGTAGGCCCGACATTGAAGAGGCCCGTGCTGCTGAAAAGAATTAAGAATAATTTAAAGGCATTGCAGAAAAATCTACCAAAGTACTCCGAATATAATAAGCCACTTCTCATTGAAACGCTAAATTATTGTGAAGGCGGCGCATATGAGTATGTCACTGAGCCGGGTTTCGTTAAAGAGGTATTGGAACAAACGAAAGCGGGGTTTTTGATAGACTGCGCCCACGTATTGGTATCGGCAAAAAATAGAAAGGGCCACAAGCCGGAAGAATATATGGAATATGTAAAGGCCCTGATAAATGAAGAAACGGTTCGCGTTGTGGATGAGATTCATCTTTCGGTGCCAATTTTAGTGCCTGCCGAAGGAGTCAGTCCGGCACACTACGAAGATATGCACAGGCCGCTTTATTCCGACACCGTTCCGGCTCGGGAAGTGAGAGAAATTTTAGAATATATCCTTACGCTAAGAGCTGAGAAGGGTATAACCCGCCCAATAACAGTAAATCTTGAGACTGGAATTCAGAATGCCGACCAAGAGATTGCGCTTTTGTCGAAGTGGGTACAGACGATGGCTATTACTAACAACCGCCTTGAAAAAGTATACGAATTTGGCGAATCCGGTAGACCTGCTATGAAAATTATCCCTACCCAAATAGCTTACAATAAACAATTGAAAAAAATGTTTAAACCAAGAAATAGAGAATGGGGTTGGAAGCAAGGTGATGGATTAACATTACTAGGAGGCTTACCATTCAAGGGGTCAACTCGTAAGAATTTTGATGAAATTTTGAACTTATTAAGAGATGTAGAGCCCAAACCTCAAAATCTGTATACTCACCGGATAGATACATTGCATTTTACCATAGCAGAGCTGATGCCTAACACGGACCGAGTGAATGATATTCAGGAAATAAACGATAAGAGGCAAGATAAGCTGAATAGATTGCAAAGTGTTTGCGCAGGCATTGGGCCTATAAAAGTCAGATTTTATTATAAGGATTTAACAATAACTGAAGGAGGCGATATAGTAGCGCTAGGGTATGTCGATAACGATGGCTTATTTACTCTCAGGGATAAACTGCAAAATGAAGGCGTTTCATCTAAATCTACCAAAATAGTCCATGTGACGATTGGAAGGATCTTTGATGAAAACTTGACTCCGGGAAAACTGGAAGAATATAAGAGGGTTATCAGCGAACTTAGAAAAGGAAAAGGATGGGATGGCAAGCCTCGGTTATTGGGAGAGATAACCATTAATGAGGTGAAGATCTGGGATCAGAGATGCGAGACAAGCGAGCTGAGGCATGGTAAAGGGCATGAAACCGTTTCTTTAATAGGGCTATTTACAAAAACTTCCGGCGAAGCCGGAAGAGAAACAGTTAAAAACCAACTGGACTATATAGATACGAATAAACTCTTATTTAAAGACGCGCTCGGAGTTGGCAAGCAAGATATTCTATTAAGAGTTCCTGTTGAAGTGATTGAATTCATAGGTGTAGAAAATATTAAGGACTTTCTTGCGACATTCCAAAAAGCCCCTAACGGCTATGTGGAGCTGTATTATATGTCAGGTATAGGAGAGGCAAGCGAAAGCATATATCAAAGATATGGTATAGAAAAGAAGCTTTTATCCGAAGAGTTAAAAAACCCGGAGAAAAGAACCCGCAAAAATACTTTAACATTATTCCCTGTACTGAAAGGCGAAAAGCTTGACCAGACTTCCATCGTTTCAAGAATAGGAAATATGAAGCCCAAAAATACCATACTTTCACCCATAGGCCTGCAAAATGACTCGGCAGGCTTGATAAGAAGCACTATCCTGGGGTTAAAGATAATGGAGGTAGCGCGGGAGGGAGAAAAGATAGATAAAGATGAAGTGCAAAGACGGGTATTGGAAGATCTAAAAATGATATGCAAGATTGATGACATGAGAGGCCTTACCGCAGATGATATTATCTATCTTGCCATAAGCGATGATATAAACAAAATCATGGAAGCGCTAAAGAAACTGATAAGACTCCTGCCGATTATGCCTATAGATGCCGAAGAATTAAGGCAGATATACGAGCACGCAAAACAAGCCCTGATAGCCGCGTAATTTTCATTCCCTCCGTTTTGCTTTGACTCCCCATAGCAGTTGTTGTAGAATATATCATCAAGTCCTGTTCGTAATAGCTCACAAACCCTTCCGGAGGTAATGATGCTCGAATCTGGCATATCAAACATAACGATGTTCTTCGTAATAGTCGGCGTTTGTGTGATCTTCGTGGTCGTCTGGATAATCAAGTCCGAATCAAGGGTCACCATAGCCAAAGATCAGATTAAGGCCCTGAGATCGCGCCTTGAGGCCGGCGAGAGAGAGCGTTATATGCTCGCCGAGAAGCTGTCAGCTGTCGAGGGGGCGCCGCGGGCACAAGAGGGGGCTTCTCTTTCGAAAGAAGAATCTCAATCCAAGGATAAAGGG
Organism: uncultured Planctomycetia bacterium; assembly: GCA_964650985.1. Lineage (GTDB taxonomy): Bacteria > Omnitrophota > Gorgyraeia > 2-01-FULL-45-10 > 2-01-FULL-45-10 > JAPLMF01. The sequence continues at coordinate 3,996 of CAZYZC010000041.1, forward strand.
GTGTCGAAGAAGAAGCTTGAGGAGGCTCTCAAAGCCAAAGAGGCGCTTGAAGCTGAGAATACGAAGATCAAGGCCGAGCTTGCCGAAGCCACAGCGTCATTAGCCGAAGTATACAAAGCGCTTTGTGAAAAATAAGGAAAGACAAATACCATGAGTAAAATTTTTGATCTATTGAAGAAAAAGTCCGAAGCCATATCCGGCAAGGCTAATAACCCCGCCCTGTCAACCGTTGCCGAAGCGTCCGCAGCCATGGACGTGAACCAGATAAAGTCGAAAATACTGGAGCGCATAAAAGAGGCCAAAAAAGAAGAGTCCCTGATCGCTATCCCTAAGGCCCTTGTAAAAGAGGCGCCTTCTGCTCCGATCATAAAAGAGGTCATCAAGGAAGTTATTAAAGAGGTCCAGGTGCAGGACCCGAAACTTAACAAGAAGATAGAGGGGCTGGAAAAAGATAACAGGTCCGTTACCGCAGAAAAGGATGCGTTAGCCGGCGAGCTGAATAATCTCCGGGAGAAACTGACGGGTCTTCAGGAGGATGTAAGGAGGGCGCAGGACGAAGCAGCTCTTAAGATAGAAGCAGCCGAAAATATACGAAAAATTTCCGTGGAGGAAAACGAAGAGATAAAAAAAGACAGGGATAAGACCGCCGCTAACGTCGAGGGCCTTAGATCCAAGCTATATGCGGCGACGAAGGAGCTCAAGGAAGAAACGGATAGGGCGGTGCAGCTTGAGGAGACTCTGAAGGCCCGGGATAAAAAGATCGCGGCCCAGGATAACCAGACCAAGTCCCTTGAATCCCAAAAAGCGGCGCTGGCGGCAGAGATAGCAGGGGCCGAAAGCAGGATAAAGGAGTTGTCCGGGAGGGTGCCGGAGCTCGAGGCCGAAATAGACGCGCGCGGCAGAAAACTGACAGACGCCGAAAAGGCGCACTCTAAGAACGTGGAGTTGGCCAGGGCGGAGCTTTACGCCAAGGTGCAATCCGTCGAAAGGGAAAAGAAGGATTCGGACGGAAAGATCGTACAGCTTAACCGCGAGATAGACGCCAAGAACAAGCGTCTGGCCGAAGCCGAAGAGCTGTCGAAGGAGCTCGAGACTTCCGTAAAAGATTCGGCGCTCAAGCTGAAGGCTTCCGAAATGGAGAAGAAGGAGCTTGAGAGCCAGACGAAGAGGCTCGATAGCAAGCTATCGCAGCTGGCCGGCGAGATAGAAACTAAGAATTCAAGGATAGCCGGCATAGAGGAGTCTAAAAAAGAGCTCGAAGCCTGTGTAAATGATTCGGAAATGAAAATGAAGGCGGTTGAGGTGGAGAGGAAAGAGTTCGGGCGCCAGATGAAGGGGCTTGAAGGTAAACTGTCGCAGCTGGCCGACGAGATAGCGGCTAAGAATTCAAGGATAGCCGGCATAGAGGACTCCAAAAAAGAACTGGACGGGATGCTGCAGGAAGCGGCTCTAAAGGTGCAGGAAGCGGAATCGCTCCGGAAGGAGTATGAGGAAAAAGCCGCGGAGGCGAAGAGAACCCTTGAATCAGAAGTCGCCCGCCGCGAAAATGAAGAACGCGCCGCCGAAGAAGCTGCCAATAAACTCAAGGAAAACATAGAGGCTCTAAAGATCTCCGTGCAGGAAAGAGAGAAGGCGGAGGCGGCGTTGGCGGAGTCGATCCAGGCCCTAAAGGGCGAGATAGAAGGGCGCGATCATAAGATAGAGCGGGATCTTAAGTATTGCGAAGGACTGCTTCGCGAATTGAACGAACTACGGAAGAGGGCGCGCCCCTCTTTCTTCAAGGCAAAATAGAATGGCGCCGGCCAGAGCTAAAAAACATCTCTTCCTGAATTACAAGGGCGGCACCGGGAAGACGAGCGTATCGACCGCATACGGCTATTACCTGGCCGGCAAAGGCAAGCGCGTGCTAATGGTCGATCTGGACGCGCAGGCGCATCTGACAGCCTGCCTGAACGAAGAATCGGTACACCATGAGAAGAGCCTTTACAGCGTTATAGTCAAAGGCGAAGATATAAGGAACATCATCGTCGACACCTCGGTCGCTAATTTAAAGCTCGTCCCATCCTCGATATCCCTCTCATCGCTGGAGCTGCCGCTCTTCAGAATGCCCTTAAGGGAATTCAGACTGCGCCAGGCGCTTAAAACAGCCGAGAGAGAATACGACTATATAATCATAGACTCCGCTCCGTCGATCGGGCTCATGAGCCTGAACGCGATACTCGCGTCAGACGAGATACTCGTGCCTCTTCTGGCCGATTTTTTATCGTTTCACGGGCTGAAGATACTCCTGGAGACGCTCGCGTCGGTAGAAAACGATTTTTCTTATTATCTCGGCAGGATACATATATTCCTGAACAGGTATAACCGGGAGTACCAGATCTGTAAAGAGTGCGAAGAGGCTGTGGGAAAGTTCTACCCCGAGTACATGCTTAAGACAGTTGTGCGCGAATCGCAGGAGATAATGAACGCATCAAGCGAAGGCAAGTCGCTCTTCGAACTCTATCCTGATTCGCCGGCCGCGGAGGACATAAAGAACCTTGTACATGAGGTCAACGGAGGAGAAATATGAAGAAAAAATTCGAGGACAATGTAGCCAGCCAGATACCCAGGACGAAATCCGAGGAGCCCTCGCTGCCCTGGAAGATAGACGAGGCGGACCTCGCCAAGGCCGACTCCGAGAGCCGGGAGTATAAGGATCTTGCGCAGGGCGCGCCGCCGTTGAAGACGCGCCCGGCGTTCCTGATCGCTCTTGTAATCGCGGTATTCGCGGCGGCCATATTTATGATAGCCAGCGTGACTACCGAGAACGACAAGATAAAAGTGGACATATCCGAGAAGGAGAAAGAGGCCGCTACCCTACAGGTGGATCTCGATAAAGCCGGCGCCGAGAAGACGGCGCTTGAAAACAGCGCCGCGCAGCTCGAAAAGCGCGTAAACGACCTATCGGCGCAGAAGGAGCTTTTTACGGCCGTTCTCGAAAGCCTCACCAGGAAAGAGAGCCCTGCTCCGGCCGAGGGCCCCGCGTCCGAAGTTCCTCCTCCGGAAAAGAAGGAAAATTTTTAAGTGAAAAGACTTCCGGCCCTGGTATCGGCGTTTCTCATACTGTCCTGCGCGGCTGGGCCCTCGGCTTCGGCCAAAGAGGCTTATGACGAGGATTCGATAAAGCCGCTGGAGGCCCTGGCCGCGGATTACGAAGCGGATAAGGATTACGCCCGGGCCGAGGATGTATTGAGGAAGATAGCCGCTGCCAGAACGCTTTTGGTGGGCGAGAGCGTTACCGAAAAAGACTACTCGGACGTAGCGGCCTCTTTAAGAGACCTGGCAAGGATATATGCTCTTAACGGCAAGCGCCGGGATTCCAAGAGGGTCCTGACCAGGGTCATAGAGATCGATGAGAAGCTGGCCGGCAGGAACCCGGAAATAGTGATATCCGATATTAAAGATCTCATATCGATGTACGAAGAGGACGATGATCGGCAAAACAGCGAGGCGCTGTATAAAAGGATAATAGTTCTGGCCGGCGGTATGGGAGGAGACGGAGATCCGGATCATGCCGCCGCTTTAAACGGCCTCGCCGGGTTATACAGGTCCCGGGAGCGTTATCAGGAGGCCGAGGATCTTTTGAAAAAGGCCATAGACATAACGGAAAAAACCGCGGGCTCGGATGATCAGGCGCTCATCATATACATCAATAATCTGGTAGCGATATACTCTTCACAGAGGAAATACAAAGAGATAGTGCCTCTCCTGGAAAGAATGTTAGACATAGACGTTAAGATCACCGGAGAAGACAGTCCGGAAACCCTGATCGACCTCAATAACCTCGCCTTTCTCTATGCGTCTCAGGGAGAATACGATAAGGCCGCCTTAAATTACATGAAGGTGCTCAAAGCCGGCGAGCGTAAATTCGGAGTCGATTCGCCCGAGTTGTCCAAAAGCCTCAATAACCTTGCCTCGATGCACTTACATAAAAAAGAGTACGCTTCCGCGGAAGGGCTGCTTAAGCGGGCGCTCGAAATTAACGTTAAAGCGGCCGGCCCCGACAGCCCGTCCTGCGCCGAATCGCTCAATAACCTGGCTACGGCATATTCCTACCAGGGAAAGTACGCCGATGCCGAGCCTCTCCTGGTCAGGGCGCTTAACATAGACAGGAAGACCCTCGGGCCGGAGCATGCGGACGTCGCCACGGACTTAAGCAATCTCGCTACCGTCTACTCCTGCCAGGGAAGATATGCCGAGGCCGAGCCGCTGTTATACGCGGCGCTGGCCATAGACGAGAAAGCGTCGGGCGAGGACAGTCCGGGTGTGGTGAACGACCTGACGGCCCTTATAGCCGCGTATGAAGCCCAGGAGAAGTATCCGGAAACCGAGTTCTTCTATAAAAGGATCATCGCGATAATGGGCCGTACTGTAGGAAGCGCCCATCCCGATTTTGCCGCGGCGCTGAACGCGCTCGCGTCCTCTTACAGGATCCAGAAACTGTACGAAGACTCCGAGGAGCTCTTAAAAAAGGCCATAGAGATAGCGGAAAATTCTCTCGGGCCCGACAACGTCATCATGGCGACATATATGAATAACCTGGCAGCCGCGTATTCATACCAGGGCAGGTACAGCGAAGCGGAGCCTCTTTTTGAGAAGGCGCTGGCCATAGATGAAAGAGCTCTCGGCCCTAACGACGCCTCCACGCTCACGGACCTGAGCAACCTGTTCACGGTATATACTCTGCAGGGTAAGCATGCCGAAGCCGAAGAGATAAATAAAAAGATACTCGGCAGAAACGAAAAAGGGCCCGAGCAAAATTAAATCTTCCCGTCTGCTATTGACTTTGTTCGAATCGTTATGTATACTTATTCGAAAGTTAGTTACTAAC
>CAZYZC010000042.1:0-1100 GCA_964650985.1 uncultured Planctomycetia bacterium
TATCAGGCTGCGCCACGATGAACTATCCCGCCGCCTATAAGGTGGAAGGTAAAGAGTACGCGCAGTTTAAGGAGCTCGATGACGACAAGGCGTTAAAGCTGGTCGCCCTTATATATAACGTGAACTCCGACAGCTGGGAGTCGGGGATAGCGCGGTCCGTAGCTTTAGAAGAGTATATGACGCTCCTCGCCAAGCGTAAGTCGAAATATATAAGTAACTCCGGCATATTTGAAGCAAAATACGAAAAAGTCAAGTTGTCCGCGTGGAAGGACGAAGACCTTATAAAACTGTATCAAACCCTGTTGCCCGGGGCCGACGTTTACTATATGGACGCCGCTCCGGAGCTTACCGAGACCCAGAACGCCCGCAGGATAGTCTATCTTACGGCGATAAACGCTATCGATACGGAGATGAAGAAACGCCGTAACGCTAAAAGTGTCGTTTCTATAGGCGGGCAGGTGCTTTTGAGCGTGCTTTCGGTTGCGCTTGCGCTAATATGACAAAGGGGGCAATATCGCGAATAAAGTCCGATATGAGATAGATCCTTATAACAGGCTGGTCCTGGACAGGCCCGGTTCTGCGTATAGCGGCCTGCCGAGATTCAGGAAGGCCATAGACGGCCGCTTTTCTATCGGAAGATCAAATAGTCTCACCTACAATGTAAAATCCCCCGTTTCCGAAGGTGAAAATATTCCCCATCAGATAAGGCTTAAAGGAGGTTGGTCTCTTGCCGACGGCCACAAACTGCAATTTACCCTGGATAAATTGGGCCGGCGTACTTTGGGCGACCGGCTGATGTTTGAAGGCGAAATCCTGGATGCGGGAAAAAATTCGATGCTATTTGCCGTCACGACCACCTCAAAGCCCGGCACGCGCACGACCTATGTCCTGGAGCTGGGCGGCGTATGGAGGGCCGATGAGCGAAACAGGCTCTCATTCCGCGTAAAGAGGGAGTCGGGCCGCTACGACATCCTTACGTTTAACGGCGCCTGGGATATCGATAAACATAATAGAATAGTCTACCGCTATGAGAGTTCGAGCCTTGTCACCAAGAAGAGCCGGGTGCATACGCTGGAGTTCGACGGCCACTGGGATATAAA
>CAZYZC010000042.1:1200-8843 GCA_964650985.1 uncultured Planctomycetia bacterium
TCACCAAGAAGAGCCGGGTGCATACGCTGGAGTTCGACGGCCACTGGGATATAAAAGACAGATATCGGATATCGTACTCACTCGGCGCCGGCACCAACTCGTCGTTCGATTTTAAGACCGCCGCCGGCATATTTAAGGAAAATTACATAAAATACGAATTGGGCATAGGGCTTACCGGCTACGCCAGGCCCATCGGGCGGACGATAGCGCTCTTCGGCAGGTGGTTTTTGAAAAAAGACGCCGGCGTGGTGTTTGAGCTCAAATATGCCGATAAGAAAACCCGGGAGATCATATTCGGCGCGGACTTTAAGATCACAGGCAGGGACACGGTATCGCTGCGGCTTAAAACCGGCGCAGGCGACAAGGATATAGGCGCGACCTTAAGGCTGTCGCGTGAGATCTTCAACGGCGACGGGGAGATGTTCCTTCGCGCGCTCGCATCGGGGCGCGAACAGGCTGTTTACGCCGGCGGGGCATGGGGATGGTGAGCTTAAAAAAAAGGAGACGAAATGTTCGAGCAGATGATAAGGCATAAGTACTTTTTTCATATCGTGACGGCCTTTGTGATAATAATGGCGACTATCTTATTTATAATTTATAATTGAAATGACGTTTATGCCGGAGGAATTTGCGCCGTAGTGACGGCGAAAGGATAGGATAATGATAAGCAGTAACCCGCGCTCGCCTGTGCCCAGGATCCGCCTGGAAAAAAGGGCCGGGAAGAGCGTGACCACGATCTCAGGGCTTCATACATACGGATCCAAGAGGCTCGAGGCTATCGCAAGGGAGCTCAAATCGAAGTTTGCCGCCGGAGGAACGGTCAAAAGCGGCGTGATCGAGATCCAGGGCGACAAGGTAGCGGCCATACAAGGCTGGTTTAAGGATGATAGCGGCGAAGGGGGAGGTTAGCTGGGCGGAGAGGTCTTCAGATATAAACAAGAGAAGCGTATAGATCCCGGGTGAAAGTGCTTGGGGTTTGGCGCCGGCAGCGGTATAATCCATAGGAAGGCGTTGTTTAAAAAAAAGGAGGAAGGCATGAAGAAGATATTGGTGATTCTCACGATCATAGGGATGATGGCCGCGCCGGTATTCGCGCAAGGCGATATCATGGAGGCCGCCGGCACTGTCGATTCGATAAATCCGATCGATCCGTCAAGGGGAGATTATGACGGCGGTATCGTGCTTAAGGATACCGATTCAGCCGTTAGGAGTTTTGATATAAACACTACAACGGTTATATCGGATCAGTCCACCGGTAGGATAGATTCAGGCGATATCCGGGACGGAGACAAGGTAAGGGTCAAATACTCGGTATCCGACCTGGGGCCAGTGGCTATTACGGTATTGAGATTACCTGCCTACGATTCATCAGCGCCAGCCGCAATGGCGGATAAGAAAGCAAAAGGTAATTAATAGGCGATTATGGCGAGATTTCTGCTGAAATGGTTTGTAAATATAATAGCGCTCTTCGTCGTCATACATGTAGTGGCCGGCGTAAGCGTTAACAATATGGGGACGGTGCTCGTCGCGGCCCTGATACTGGGCCTCCTGAATGCTTTTATCCGTCCTTTTTTATTGATAATGACGCTGCCCATCACCATAGCTACCTTCGGGTTCTTCACGCTTATCATAAACGGCGGGCTCTTTTATCTTGCCGCTAAGTTCGTTCCGGGTTTTACGGTCGCCGGTTTCTGGGACGCTTTCTGGGCGGCGTTATTATTCAGCATCATAAGCTCGATATTAAGTTTCCTGCTTACACCGAATACGCATATACGCTATGGTTCTTTCGGCTCGGGGAGAAGCGGTGATGCGGGAGACGGCAAAGAGATCGGCGGCAAAGGCGATTTTATAGACGTGGAAGGAAAAGTAGAATAAGGATGGCACGGTACCGCACCAGATGAACCTCATACTCTTATCGAAAGATGACCTCACTCATTCCGGAAAACGCGCTGTCATTACGGGCAGGCGGCATAATCACATACTGGAATTTATCAAGCCTGCTGTCGGTGACGAGTTGTGCGTAGGGCTGGTCAACGGGAAGGTCGGAACCGGACGTGTAGCGGCGATAGACGGTAAATCGGTAGAGATGGAAGTTTCGTTCGTCAAAGACCCACCGCGGCCGGCGCAGGGCACGCTGGTGCTCGCCATGCCGAGGCCGGTCGTGTTTAACCGGCTCCTCGGACATATCACGGCGCTCGGGATAAAGAAGATAATACTCATACACTCAAAGAGGGTGGAGAAGAGTTACTGGAAGAGCCCGGTTTTGAAAGAGGAAAATATAAAGGTTCAGTTTTTTTTGGGGCTAGAGCAGGCAAAAGATACCATCGTTCCTGATGTGTCTTTCCGGATGAGATTCAAACCGTTCGTAGAGGATGAGCTTCCCGGGATAATAAAGGGCAGCCTGGCGTTTGCCGCCCATCCAGAAACACGGGAAGTTATCCCATGCGGCGTTAGGGGAGCTTTTACGCTCGTGATAGGCCCGGAAGGCGGGTTCCTGCCGGACGAGGTAGAGGGGCTTAAGAGAGCCGGATGCAGATGTGTGAGTCTGGGAGAGCGCGTTCTCAGGGTAGAGACGGCGGTAGTGGCGGCCTTGTCGCGACTGGCCTAATTATAGCGTCCCCATAGTTTCTAATTGCAAATTCGCCCCCCATGGGTTAAAATCAAGTTCGTGTACATGATGTTTTAAGAGAGTTAAATAGTAATACTAAAACAGGGGGTACTTAAATGGGAACGTCAAGGATTCCAAAGTCCGGGATAGGGTTCGGTAAAACACCCACCAGGATGACGGTAGCTGAGAGGAAGAAGAAGAGGCGTCTCATGGTACGCGCGATAGTGAAGAAACTGAAGGCCGCGGGTAAATCCATAGATCTGCAGGCTATCAATCACGAGGTTCTGGACAAGTGCTGCAGGAAACGCCAAAGCCAGAAGTCGAGGCACGGTACGCAAGCCGCAAGATAGGAAATTAGGGACAGATACCATTTATTACAATACAAAATAAATAGTAGCTGTCCCCATTTATTTCAGCACAAAAACAGCACAAAGACCATACTCATAAAAACTAAATCCAGTCACCATAAGTGGGAAACATCCCATCTCGGTTAAGTTATCAAAAAGCTATTTGCCTCTCTTGACTCTATCATATATAATTATGGGACTATGTTATTCTGTAACTCCAATAAGCCAATACTGCGTGCGGTCTCGATAGTTCTTATCTCCGGACTTCTTCTGTCTGGAGCTGGCATACCGTCCTATGCTATTGCAGACCCAAGCGACGCTGCGTTAGCACCACCTCTTTTTACAAAACGTCCCTGTGAAATAGTAAGAAATGCTAACGGCTCACTTGATGTCGTAACCAATAACGATGTCATAGAGGCTTGGGATAAAGAGACCGTCAGAAGTGTCAATGCTGGCGAGACGCTCGGTGAATTCAACCGCAATAGATGGGCATTTGTAGATGTAGGCATGCTCATAGGTCAGATGCTCATACTCACCCAGGACAAAGAACATAAACTCCATAATCCAAAAGACATTCTCATTCCTCTCATCAAGAAACATATCCGCAATAGAAAAGGTGAATCCCTGCACCATTCAGGCCTTCGGCCTTCAGGTGCAGGGCAGGCAGAAATACTCCTTGAAGGCTACGACATCGACGGCATAGAAGAGGTGCGGGAAGGCGGAGAGATAACAGGCTTCAGTCTTCCCATCACAAGGAACGGCACGCCAGCGTATAGGCTCATCTACAATCTGCAAGGTGGCGATACCGCTATTCCGATGAGCGACGGAATGACGGTCTATGTGAAAGCGGAAGCTATTGAAGAAGCAGAGCGAGCGGAAATTGCTATTAGAAGTATGCGCCATGCCGGCATCGAATATTTTCAAACTAAAACAGATGTATACTATTTTATATCGTGGATGGATACAATGACAGATGGAATATCAGGTGAAAAGATACGAACGCGGTGGGATAATTTGCGCCCGGAATTTATATCTATCAAAAACGATTTGCAGGAAATTATATACGAATGCTCCGATTATACGACATCAGTCTCTATGCTTCGTTCGATTTCAGAAAAACTGAAAAGACTCAAAGAAGTTATACATGAAATGAAAAACGATATCCTTGATGCGATTGAAAAATACGAAGGGGAAGCGGATAAGAATGGTATAAGAAGCTGGATTTTTGACGGATTAAATGAAGCGATAGAGAAACTGGATGACAGGGTAGAATTTGCAGAAGATAAAGCTTGGAAACGCGACACGATATCCATAAAAGAGCTGATAAATAAAGACGAATACCTACGGAAGTATTTGGCATCGGCGGAAGATATAAACGTCACTGTAAATAGGAGGAGACTATTAGAGGCACTGGAAAATTTAGTAAATAATGCCATAGTCCATGGCATGGCAAAGAAAATAGAAGTATCTATAAGGGGAAAAGACGGTTTCTGTGAAATAATGGTCATGGATAATGGTAAGGGGATTGAGCCATCTTTATTGAAAGACGGCTCATCGCCGGGTAGGCTAAAGCTGTTTGAGCTTGGCACAACTACAAGAATAGATGGTGAAGAAAGCGGCCTGGGAACAGCCATAGTATGGCATTTCGTTCAAGACCACGGCGGCACAATCTCAGTAGAGAGCGAACTCGGCAAGGGCACGACGTTCACGATACGGCTACCGATTGTTTCAAAACCAGCCGTGTCATCTGATATAAGATTGCGATTTGAAGAGCTACGAAAGAAATATGGTGGCAAAGTTGCCTGGCTTGAGATTATAAAAGAATTAGGTCTTTCTGAAAAGTTAGGATTCAGCGTTCCCCAATATGTCCCCTTTGAAAAAGAATATCTCAAGAAGCTGTATGGTAAATACCGAGAAGTAGATATTGATAAGGCTTATGAGAAAATTAGCAAAGGTATTTCCAATACACCCGGGAGATATTTCTATAACTATTTTCTAACTGGGAAGTTTAAAGTCGTTCTGTTTGAAGAGTTCCGCAGAACAAATAAGGAACCGCTTTCATCTGATGAAGAGAGAAAAGGGAGGGGAATTCCATTTACCTATTATCTCAATAGACTTTATGAAGAGGGTATGACAGAAGAAGAGTTCAAGGCGTTTGTTGGCTCATTGCTCGATGATGAATTCAAGTCGCTTTTGGCGTATGGTCGTAAGGATGAATGGTCGCAGCTTTTTTGTGATATCAGGCAATCTCCTGATGTGAAACGCTGGAAGGAAAACAAACAAAGAGAAGACCCATTCCCGAACCTCCGAGTAGGAAGAATAGCCATTGATGCGATTGAGGAGTCCATTAAAAGCTTTATCTTTCTCAAGTCACTTACTTCCGTTGAGCAAGAAGAGTGGCTTCAAAGGACTAAAGGTTTACCGTTACATCGTATTTTTCGCTCATCAAACTTTGATGAAGATACGTTTGAGACATCTATGGCGGGAGCATATATGTCAGAAGTAACAGATACCTTTCGTTCGCTTGTAGCGCTAAAGCTGATAATGGATACACCGCGGGACTTAGTAAGTGACAGGTATCTTAAGGATGCTTCATATGCAGCCTTCCTACAAGAATATATAACTGGTGAGAAAGGTGGAGTTGTCTTTTCTAATCTATGTGGTTATACGAGCATAGAGAGTGTTGTGGGCGAACCATCAATGTCAGTTGCTGGGTTAAACAATACGATTATTGACGTAGATAAAAATGGCAGGATAGAGGATGTGAACTATGGGTTTTATGGAGAACCTGGCTCGATACGGTGGGATGGGTTCGACTTAAAATATTACTGTTCAACGGAAGGTACGACAACAGATTTGGATGCAGTTGAACTTGCTGATAAGATATGGAAGAAAAAGACGGTTAGTATTACCACTGATACGGGTAAAGCAATGAAATCGCCTCTTTCGGAAGATGAGATACATAAGGTGAGAGAGGTAGCCTTGGGGATTGAAAGTGTATTAGGTTTTCCTGTTGATATAGAATTTGTATTTAAGAACGGTCAGTTATATATTTTACAAGTGAGACCAATAACAGGCAAGGATTCAAATGAGCCAAAGGCATTACCGAAGTTTGAAAAATCAGATGTGATTTATAAAGTCCCTATTTCAATTGGTATAACTCCTGAGAATGGATATGCGGGTTTTATAGTAGCGGGAATTGAGGATTCACGCCAAGCGCAAGAAGACCTAAATGGTTTTATGGAAAAATTGGGTCTACGACAAGGCGAATTCATAATAGCAACTTCGCAGCCTATGAGTTACCGTGGGCAACCGATAATAATAGACTCAGGAAAAGCGTCAAGGCTCTATCATCACGGTATAGAATTCAGAGAAAACGGCACAGTAGTAGCTGGTATGCCTGGGATTATAGATAGAGATACGCCAGGTCTGCATTGGCGGTGGGTTAATATTGATGGTGCTCCAAGGATTAAAATAAGTGTGGAAAAGATGCGTTATTACTCTAATGGCTTTAAGGGGGTTTTGGTAAAAGATAATGCATCGCCAATAACCGTTAATATATCACCCGACTCCGAACGTATCCACACCACAAACTTCCAGGACACTCTCACTTACATCCAAGCGAAAGAAGATAAGCGGGCAAAGCAGGCTAAGGAAGAGCCACGACCTACAATTGTTGCACTTGGCACGAGCTGGATAACGGGCTATGAGGAGGGACGATACCTGCAACACAGTGCCTTGAATCCCCTCCTCTCAAGTATGGGCAAACGTCCACAATTCATTGTGGGAGATGACAAAGATTTATTAAAAGAGATAAAGAAGAAGATGGGTGAGAAAGGTTTTGAGAAAGCCAGGGTGATAGTCCTTGCGGGTGAAGAGACGGTAACAAAGGACTTAGCAGGGCTGAATATCGGCAATAATATCCTCCTGGGAGTAGATAATAAGTATCTTGTCGTGGATAGCTATGTGCGTGTTATGGAGATGCTCGAGATAGCCTCGAAGCTTGCTCTTGACCCTGATACTCCACCCAATAGTCCCAACATACCGATGGAAAGACGAGGCAGCTTTTGGGTCTTCATACCAAAGGCGGAGCCGATAGTCAGGAATTATGAACAGCTCAAAGCCACCTACAAAGCTCAGGAGTTTGCGTAAAACATATATAGTGGAGGCTTGTAATTATTAATTCTTGTGGTATACTAACTTATGGCCAAGAAAAAGATAGTTTACTCAAGGCACGCTATTGAGAGGATGGCCAAGCGTATTGTAAGCAGTGAAGATGTGCAAAAAACTATCGATCACCCAGGCGTTAAGTTACCGTTAGCGCCGGATAATACACAGGAATTCAGAAGAAAAGTTGATGGAAAAGAGCATTTTGTTGTGATTGAGCACAAGAAAAGAGAGATTATTGTGATAACCACAGGATGGTCACTATGAATAAAAGAATATTCAATATAAAAAAGCCTATAGCGTTTTTCTCATTTGACACTTTGGCAAGAGCCGCTTACATAGGGCTCTCTAATAACAAAGTGGAAAGAACTGTCCGTGAAAATCACTCATTGTTTTTTGACTATGATAAGAACGATAAATTAGTAGGCATAGAAATCATCAGGATTCAGAAGGCAAATGCTACAATAAAGAAAATCCTGAAAGATACCGAAGTTAATATACCGACTTCTATAAGAAAAACC
>CAZYZC010000043.1:0-8813 GCA_964650985.1 uncultured Planctomycetia bacterium
CGCCTAAAGTTAATTAACCCTACTGATTGAGGTCACTGTCGCTGAAAAAACGGGGCCCATTGGCTAATAGGTTTTCCCTTGAGGGATAAATCGTTTTTTTTCATATTTGAGACTTATTAACATTATATTTGAGCAGTTATGTCTGAACGTCGATTCCCGTCAAATTCCGTCAATTTTTGTCAAATTTTGCACGATTTTGCAGAAATTTGCACGATTCCTCATAAAGAGAGTTTTTAACGATATTTCGATAAAAAACTGAGAGATAAAGCGAGATGAAGCATAGATGAAGCGACTTGAAGCATACATGGAGCGACTTGGGGCACACTTGGAGCACACTTGGAGCGACTTGGGGCATACATAAAGCGACTTAAACTGATAGTAAATAGGGCTATTTTATAGACGAAATTGCGTAACTCCTGAAGGAAAATCGTGAAATATACTTATAATATTTAATATAAGTATAAATATTTTTTTCGCACTTCGTGTCTCAAGACACCCATTCTCACGCTTTCCCTGCTCATTTTTTATAAACAATGGACAGAGTCAGTTGCTTAGAAGCTCTTTTCTTATGAGATTTGGCGAGCCGTTCGCCTGTGGTAAAGATATAGTAGCGACTTTATAGAGAGATAGCAGGGTAAGTGCTAAAAGTGACCCACCCGCCCTACTTTTGAAGACTTCTAACCGTAAGGGTAATGATACGATTGCCCTTACCGTCCTGCTTGTTCGTGGTTGTTTTGTTAGTGACTGGTTCTGATTGGGATGGGGTTTTAGAGTCGGGATTGAGTGTTTCATCAGCTAAAAAGACGTGTTCGCAATGAGGACATTCAAAACTATGCTTCTTACCATCTATCAAATTAATAGATTTGATTTCTGTTATCTTTTTTTCGCAGTTCGGACATGAAAAATACCCTCTCTTTTTTCTTGAAAAAAGCATACGCCAGATTACGAGAAACCCGAAAAAATCGAGCATGTCTAACATGACTATACCCTCTTTTTTAACTCGCCAAATATTTCGCTACATAGCTTTCAGCCGGAGCGGTTAATCTATTCTTTTGATGAAAGTATGTCATGGTCGTTTGAATTGAAGCGTGACCGACCATGTCTCGAACGTCTTGTATGGGAGCACCCGAAGCAATACAAAACGATACGGCTGAATGGCGTAAACAGTGCCCTGTCTTGCCTTCGATATTTGCTCTTAAAAACGTTTCTTTTATCAGTCTGCGTGTCGTCTGCGTAGAAAGACGGGTATTGTCCCGCTCACATAATGAAGCGAATAGAGGGGCTTTAGGACTTGAATCTTTACGTTTATTGAGATAATTCTTGATTGGTAAATACGCTTCATCAGTCAACACAACAAAATCATCAGCAGAGACTTTGCCCTTGCCTTGATAATAGAGGATATGTGTCTTTTCATCTTCGGCTATCGTTAAGTCTTCAATGTTAGCTTGAATAATTGAAATGTCACGAATACCAGTATAGATTTTTAAATAGAGTATCGCTTTATCTCTTAGTCCTTCGGTATCGTCCGCAAATTCTAACGCAAGCAACTTTAACACTTCCTGCTTGGATAAAGCCGGGCGATTGCTTCCGGGCTTCTTCGCTCGTATAGATTTAGCGATATTACGCTCAATTATCTGATTGTCTTCAAGATAGCGAAAGAGACTTTTGACTGCGTTTAAATAGACGCAGATTGTATACGGCGATAGATGCCGTGCCATTAAGTGTTGTTTATAGAGCAGAACGATATTAACGTCGGAGCGATTATCAGCGGTCTTTAGAAAATTAAGGAATTGAGCTAACGCTTTGGTATAGACTTGCTTGCTCGAAGTCTTAACGTCGATATTTTCCAAATAATGGCGGATGTGCTCAGACCATTCGCTGTATGATATAGCTTGAGCGTTCATTGTTTTATCTTTCTGTTATTTAAGCTCCGTATGCCTCCAATACAACTCGTTCAATTTCGTCCTTTACTTCTCTTTTTAACGGAATAACTGCGTTGTACCATTTTCCGTCTTTGCCCTCTTCTCTGGGCATACATACAAATAGCCCTTTTTCGCCTTCTACTATGCGAAGCCCCTTAATCATAAAGCTATCCGCAATCGATACATCGCAGAACGCTTTTGTTGCTCCCGTGCCGTCAAGTTTATGAATACGAGAAACTTCTATCTTTAAATCTTCTATATTCATTTTTGCTTTCCTTTCTTTTATTATGCTACTTTTCAGCCCATGCAAACATCTGACCTTTTAAAATCCCCATTTCTTCGCAGATACGGCTTATTACACCATCAAGTAAAATCGCTTGCCCTGTGCACGTTCTGCCCCAATAATAATTATTGCCCCATTCAAGGACAGGTTCGCCTTTTTCTTCGAGCTTTTTATACAGGTATTCTTTAACAATCCACCATTCAAATATTTCCTGTGGCTCGCTCTCCGGCTCTCTATCCAGTATCTTATTACAGTAAGGGCATTTAAATTGCTCTGTTGACTTGTAATAATTCGTAAACTTATTTAGGTCAATTTCGCCATGTCCGCACTCTGGACAGACATACTGATATAAATTCTCTATGTCTTCATAAGTCGGCAGGTCTGTCTTTTGTTCTTCGGACGCTTTAAGGATTGCGTCCATTTCATAGCTAAAGCAGGTTTCAACTTCTTGTCTTACAAATTCACCTTTGATACGCTGATTTTCTACGCTATTATAGTCTTTCATTTTTATACCCTGCCTTTCTATTATTAATGCTTCATACACTTGCAGTCCGCTTGTGTGCGGTCGCACTCGTAGCACTTCTCTATAATGTGCCCGGAGCTATCAACATCATGGTAGCAAACACAACCGCAATGCTTACATGTAGTTACTCTGTATAATCTCTTTTTTATAGTCTTCATGTTTATGCCCGTTTCTCGTCGGGTTCGACGTTGACGCTTCTCGCTTCTTATAGTAAAAGTATATCACCGCCCGACGGAACCGCAATAAAGGATATCCTCATATTGCCACCTTAACGGAGTGAAGTATGGTATGAGTTGGTAGGTAAGGACTTAGGCATATTGCTTTTTACCGAAGCCAACTTTTGAATAGCCGGCTTCTCGATGTATTTGGTTAATTGATTATGCTTTCAGAAACTACTGATGGACTGGATTTTGTGCGGTAGACTGTATCTTGAGGACATGCGATTAAATATGTAGTGATAAATTGTTACTGTATCTAATTAATAGAGATTAAATCAACGATTGGTGAGTATTTGGGTTGGATTGTTTTCAGACTGAAAATCTGCTTCTATATGCGAGGGTTGTGCGGACAAATATATTATTGTAATATTGCTATTTTATTTTTCCCAACTATCTTTTATTTTTACATAAGTAAAAACTTCTTTATCGGATGCGTTATCATATATAGTTTTCTTTTTCCATCGTATGTCCTTGCAATATAAAATTTCATCCTTTCCAAATCTGCCTTCTTCACATACAGTATCTAATGGCATGTTTGGTATAAATTCCGCCTCATACTCTGCCGAAACGCTTACCAGCAAATTGTGGCTCATTTCTGCTTCTTTCTTATAATGTATTTCAACTTTCGCAACTTTGTTTAATCGCTCGCCACACAAAGTTGTTATACGACCAAGAATTTGTTCTATGCGTAATTTTAAAATGCTCGCAAGCCGTCCTCTGGTTTGTAAAAATGAGAAATTATCAACCCCAATAGCATACATACCTTTTTCATCTTTACTAACCTTGCAATAGCCGTCTCTGTTATCAGGGTTTAGCTTGTTATACTTATTAGATAAATTTTTGAAAAAGTCGCCGTCAGATAGCGTCTTTTCATCAATAACTTCTACAGGATTAGATTTTATCCCTTTATTTGCATATTTATCTTTGAAAATAAGTCTTTGAATGGCAAATATACTAAGCCATATTAGGCATATCGTTAAAAGTATAGTCAGTAGTCTCGGTTTCAATTATTTTTTATACCACTTTCCATTCAAAAACATATACTCCTTGCCATCAAATAGACATTCTGTTTTATCGCTGAATGTAGCGGACATGGAATCATATGGCAGTTTAATCTCGCCTTTAAATTTAATATCCGGCACTTTTTCTGCATTTTCAACAGAGCATATAACAGTCATGGTTGGTAAATACATGTCTATACACATGGGCGTTACGAATAGCCCTACATCTTTATCGATAGTAAATTTTGCGTTTTCTATATCTATTTTATATTTTGATGCAAATTTCATAGCGATTATTTTTATCGTGTAGCTATTTTGAGGGGCAACTTTATTATAACCAAGAACGGCCAGTTTAAATGTGGCAACTTCGCTTATAGTAGCGACGATTTCACTGGATGCGAGTTTGCTCTCATCCACAGTATCCGCAAACAATACACGAGGCAAGCAAATACCTATACTGAATATAACTACTATAATCATTGTGCGTAGACCCAATTTCATACATTTCTCCTTTGTTATTTCCTATCTATCTTTAAGTGTATTTTTCAACATATTTAGTATATGATTATACCACTGGAATTTTCCAAAATAATAAAGCCCAACTACCAAAAATATAAAGCAAAGGCCACCTATAATAATTGATAGATTTTCCCACAATGATGCTACCTTTTTATTCCATGAATTAACTAAGACAATAATTCCGATGATAGCCGGTATTCCGACAACACTAAATATAATAGCTTGAGCTTTAGTTGTTTCAACTGATTTTTCGAGATGATTCATAAACTTTACTGCAAACACTTTTGGCAGTCGAGATATTTTTTCAATGACTTTTTTTCTTTGCTCTATTGGAATTGATTTTTCAAATACATCCCAGAGCTTCGACATATATTTTTCATCATTTATCATGTCTGAAAGTAGCTTTATATCTGTAATAGGAGTGTTCGAATTAAGTGATTCAAAAAATATCTTTGGTGCGGGAAATAAAATGTTGATACCGAGAGAATCTTCGGATGGCTTAATTTCTTTTTTCGATAAATAGTCCGCAAGTATCTGGTCATAAAGTTGGTCGCTTAAAAGTTCTAAGGTCTGATTAGACGCTGATATTACCAAGATATTTTTGTTAATCTTATAAGACGTGATATTTTCTTTAGCAATAAAGTTAGAGCCCTTATGTCTTTTCAGTCGGTCTTCTAAGCTCATGCCCCAGTCTTGGTTTCTTACTCTATCGCTCCCTATAATGGCACTTTGATATTCGTTTTTTTGCCCTACCGCAGTCGCAATGCCTCCTGCCAAGCCACCTGTCATCGCACCCAAAGCTCCACCGAGTTTACCATACACAGTAAAATTTACATAAGGGACATAATAAATCCCTCTATCCGTTACAATGATGTCGCCCATTTCTGCGTTTAAAATTTTGGTATGATGATAGATGTTTTTTACAACCATAAGAAACTTTTCAGACTCATCGCTATTCTGCATGTTTAGTTTTCTCATTTCTCGAATTCTTTTAAAGCACGATACTTTTTAAAATTATCATAGGCACACCATAATGAGAATATAAGTGCTACGATGATAAAAAACGGCTCATCTAAACCGCTTGTGAGCAGTATAACGAGCATCAAAACCGCAAGACTTAAATAGTCTATTGTCTGAATAAGTTTAAGTTTTATCGATTTTAAAAAGAATTCCGTTATTCCTGCAACAACTCCCACAATGGCGACAGCCAGATACAAGACACCCATAAACCATTTTCCCATTTCGAGAAGATAAAATCCCAATATCACGAGTATAGAACTAAATACTATAGGAAGAAGTGCTTTAAGAAACTGATGTGAATTATCAAATAATGTATTTGATTTAGATAAAAGTGTTTTGCGGTTCTTATCGATAAACATGATAGCGGGCTGAAAAAGATTTTTGCATTTTGGGCATATCGCTTTAGCCCATCCGGTGAACAAGTTGAAGTTTATTTTCTTTTTACATTTTGAGCATGCCGCTATTCCACAGCTTTTACATTGGAAACCAGATATGTGCCCTGCGGTAGTTTTCCCATCATTAACGAATGTCTCTATTTCTACTGCTTCACCACTGCATTGATTGCCACATATAAAACAACTTGCTTTGGTTAAAGATGCTTGAGACATAAATTATTTAGTCTCCTGTTTTGCGAATAGGTTACCGAAACATATCTACGGTTTAGATTCTTTCCAATCTCCTTTTGTAAATTTATATGTGCTACTATCTATTTTTGCTTCAGTATCCTCTTTTATATATATCTCGCCCTCTTTGATTCCAAGCTCTCCGTTTCTAAATTCGACTGCCGGCAGTTTATTTTCTCCGCTAAAACTCATGGTAAAGGGAGCAAGCCACTCGTCTTTCAGAAGTATGGTCACGCCATCTGGGTTAATACCAATCCACGCCTTATTACTTAGCAAGACCATTACGTCTCCCAGATTCGAGTCTTTAATTAATTTTTGCAGACGTGCGGATAATTTATCTCCACCGACAGATTGACTAAGCTGATTTTTAAGACCGAGAACTATTGTAAGCTCAATGACGTTTTTTATTGAGGGCTTATCGCTTGCCTTCGTCTCTTGAGCATAAGAAGATGTTACGCAAAAGAAAAATGACAACGCCAGAAAAATAGATATTGCTTTAATTCGTTTTGTCATGGGCTCTCCTTTTATTTAGAACTGCTATTTTAACAAACTAAAAATTTATTTATAACTATTTTATCTGTAATTCATTTGCTGGGGAGTTGTAAAAATACAATAAAAAAACCAAGCAAAGATAGCGGCAACTCCAATCGTCATAAGAGCTGTTATAACTGCCATAATCTTATCTTTTGTCTGATATGGTGCTCCATTCGGCTGTGTTCCCTTACCAAGAATAACTCTTCCGCATTTAACACCGCAGAGCCCAAATAAGCTAAAGAAGAAAATAGCGTATCCTACTCCAAACGCAATGTCGTGTTTAACCCCAAAAAACATAAGAGCTATACCTATGATTACGGCTCCGACTATTCCCGCAGACCATACAGTATCTATCCCAATCCTGCCATATGTTGTTCCTATTTTTGTCATTTGCAGTCTCCTTATGAACTTTTTTTGGCTTGGCTTTTATCCTTTCCAAACAATTGACCTAAACAATAAATCAAACCGGGTATCAACATAGCGATAAGCCCATTGCGTAGAAGATTTTTCGTAAGCCCTTCGCCTCCACTAATATTTTGCCAAATAAACGATGCAATCAACATACACACAATTAAGCCGATTAAACCAATGATTCTACGTTTCATATTACGCTCCATTTATACGATTATCTTTTCAACATAGTTATTACGCCTATTGTTATCAGAAACCCTATCAGAAGCAAAAGAATTATCGCCAACAAAATAATCTTACCTTTTTCCGATTTAAGAGACTTCTTTTTGTATTCAGAAAAATCCATCTTGGTATTTAGCCGAATCAGTTCTTTCGTAAAATCGTTCTCAGGCATTAGTCCATCTATACCGTATAACTTATTTTCCTTTATAGTCGCCCCGAATATTCTGAATGGCTGACGCTTCTTTTGCACGAATACTTCGAAGATTGCGAAAAGTCCACAAGGGATAGTCGCAAGTAGAAGCCATATATACAAAGCTAAATAAGCACCGAATAGTGGAATCTTGGTAAGTGTAGCGATACCAGAATTAAGCACTTTTAGCGATGATGGGAACTGGTTACAATAATTAGCCCAACCAGTTCTTGAAAATGGCAAAGGGAGAATGTGAGTTTCCACATAATTAGGCGTCAATGTAAAACTTGGGATGTTATATGTTTCTACGGCGGGTTCGCCAGTCATAACACATATTTTAGGCATTATTAAGGGCGTGAGATTTTTTATCTTGACTCTTGTATATGGCTTAGACGGATAAGTAACTATTGTGATACTGATAACGCAAGCACAGCATAATATGAAAAGTAAAATATTGAAAATGACTCCCATGTGGGACCTCTTTTTATCTTATTGATTATAGACCATACATTTTTTTAAGTTTCTCAATTGCCGGGTCAGATATAGCTCCATTTTTCATATTATGAACAGCCCCATCTTTTGTAGTTATGCTTCCGCTTCCTGATACATAAGAAAATCCTGAATTTTTAACTAATTTAAAGGTTAATGGGTTTTTTACATCACCATCAAAAGTATATCCGGCTAAATGCACTTTTCCTATAAACATATAGATTGAACCTTCATAATCTAAATTCCCAAAAAATTGAGTTTCTCCATCAACAGCAACATAGGAATTACCGGAAAATATCTTCTCACCTCGATGACCTATCTCAAATCCGCTGTTATTACCCCACACTAACCCGCCCTGCTGTGCCGCTAATTTATATTCCGGTTCATCCTTTGTCCAGAAAACCGTCATCTCCTTGTTATCTTTCCCAACTTTTTCAGTATTTACAAACGCTTTATTTTCGTGCCCGGTAAGCGTCGGCTTAACATCCATTAGCGTAAAGTCCGTAGATAAAAAATCGTGTGACCCTTCCGCCTCAACCATGCTGAATGAAATACATAAACTAACAAGTAGCAGAATTATTATTTTTATTTGAGTCATGTTTTTCTTTCCATTAAATCAGCTTGCCTGTTAGTAATGAATAAATAAAAAATCCTATTGAACCGATTAAAAAAAGTATCGCAATCCATCCAACCGTGAACCCACCAGCACTAAGTGGCTCAAAGAAATGATACCATTTATCCTTTATAAAAAAATCGGCTTGATTAGTAATCCTTATCTCTTTTGCTCCGAAAACCTGAATGGCACCCGTTTTTTCAGCGACAGTGACCTCAATCAGTAGGGTTAATTAACTTTAGGCG
>CAZYZC010000044.1:0-8343 GCA_964650985.1 uncultured Planctomycetia bacterium
GCGCTAGGTAGCAGCGGTATAATTCTTTTTTCGCTGACCGAAGCAGCGGAGGATTCAAAAGGCGCGCATGTCGTTGCCTATTATTTCCATGGCCAAATGCGCTGCCCTACTTGTCATAAACTGGAGCAGTATTCAAAAGAAGCCATAGAGGCTAATTTTAAGGATGCGATTGCCTCGGGGAGATTAGAATATAAAGTTGTTAATGTTGAGGCCAAGGGTAATGAGCACTATGTAAAAGATTACGAGCTTTACACGAAGGCCCTGGTCCTGTCGTATATTAAGAACGGTAAAGAGACAAGGTCTAAGAATCTCGACAAGATCTGGGAATACGCCCGGGATAAGAAGAAATTCATATCCTATGTCGCCGAAGGGACGCGCCGCTTTATGGAAGACTCGCAATAATGGATATTTTATTGGCTTTCATCTCCGCGCTATGGCTCGGGATACTGACCTCTATCAGCCCTTGCCCGCTTGCGACCAACATCGCGGCGGTATCGTTTCTTTCGAAGAGGATAACGCATCCGGCCCTAGTATTCATTTCAGGGGTAGCCTATACGATGGGAAGAGTAGTTGCTTACGCCGCTCTTGGATTCGTCATCATACATTCCATCCTAAATATTCCTCAGGTCGCCCAATTTCTGCAGAAATATATGTCGAAGGCGCTGGGGCCGGTCTTAATAATAACCGGGCTCTTTTTATTTGAGGTCCTCAGGATAAAAATACCGGGCATAGTTTTATCCGAGAAGCACCGAGGTAAGCTAGCCGAATCGGGAGCGATAGGGGCATTTTTACTGGGTTTAATATTTGCCCTGGCTTTCTGTCCGGTATCTGCCGCATTATTCTTCGGCAGCCTTATACCGTTAGCGTTAAACAGTAAAGCCGGAGCTCTCCTGCCATTAATATACGGAGCCGGCACCGGGCTTCCGGTGCTCGTCTTTGCGGTGGC
Organism: uncultured Planctomycetia bacterium; assembly: GCA_964650985.1. Classification (GTDB taxonomy): domain Bacteria; phylum Omnitrophota; class Gorgyraeia; order 2-01-FULL-45-10; family 2-01-FULL-45-10; genus JAPLMF01. The sequence continues at coordinate 947 of CAZYZC010000044.1, forward strand.
CATTGCGCTCGGGGCCGCTTCGCTCAGCCATTGGTTCAACCGCATCACCAGGGCGGAGCGTTACATGCGCAAGGTGACGGGAGCGGTCTTCATGCTCGTGGGCCTGTATTACAGCTGGGTTTATATTTTCCGCGCCGTATAAAAATTTTCAAAACTTGACATCATCCCGGTTGAGATTTATACTTATGGGTATAGGTAAGAAAAGTTCAATCTAAATTTATAGCGGGGAGGTCGTATCACGGCCTGAGAGTTCCGCATGCACGCTCGCAAAGCTTCGCTTTGCTCGCAGAGCGGATTACCCGAACTACCCGATCTGGGCAATGCCAGCGTGGGGACAAGTCTAAGGGCCCTCATGTTTCGGCATGAGGGTTTTTTTATGCGGATACCGGAAGAGACGAAGCTGTATCTTGTAATAACCGAAGAGTACGCAAAGGCAAGGAGCGCTTTTGATGTCGCGAAGGCCGCGTTAGCCGGAGGCGCCGATATAATCCAGATGCGCGAGAAGGACAAGCCGCAGGAAGAACTCATAGGCCTCGGGCAGAAGCTGGCGCGGCTCTGTAACGATAAAGGGGCGATCTTCATAGTCAATAACGATCCCTTTATAGCTAAAGCGTCCGGCGCCGACGGCCTGCATCTCGGCCAGGAGGATATGCAGAAGTTCCCGATAAAAGAGGCGCGCAGGATAGCCGGCCCCGGAAAGATAATAGGCGTATCCACGCATTCCTTAGAAGAGTTCATCCTGGCGAATGAAGGAGACGCCGATTACATAGCTTTCGGGCCCATATTCGAAACGAAGACGAAGGGGTACCATATCGGCGCCGACGGCATAAGTGAGGTCGCAAAGATCGCCAGAAAACCGGTATTCTTCATCGGCGGGATAAACCTGTCGAATGTCGGAGATGTCTTAAGGCGGGGCGCCGGGAGGATAGCCCTGATCAGGGGAATAACGGAAGCCGGGGACATAACCTCGCGGACCAAAGAGTTTAAAGATATTCTTATGCGCAAGGAGGCCTCGAGATGGTGATAAGGATAAACGGCAGAGAAGAAACAGTAGATAGGCCCGGGAACCTGGCGGATCTTATTTGCGGCAAAGGGCTCATCCCGGAACACGTCGTGGTCGAGCATAATTTCAGGATCCGGCCGGCAGGTGAATGGCCCGGTATAACGCTGAAGGATGATGACAATATCGAGATCGTAAGTTTCGTGGGGGGCGGATAATGGCAGGCGATATATTGAATATAGGCGGCAGGGCGGTAACCAACAGACTCTTTGTCGGAACGGGGAAGTTCTCGGGCTATGAGGTCATGAGGCGCTCGCTTGAAGAAGCAGGCGCGGAAGTCGCTACCGTGGCTTTAAGAAGAGTGGATAGCGCCTCCGGCGCCGAAAACATATTGAGTTATATCCCGAAAGGATGTTTCGTGATGCCGAATACCTCCGGCGCCAGGAACGCCGATGAAGCGGTAAGGATAGCGCGTCTGGCCCGGGCGGGCGGCTCAGGGGACTGGGTCAAGATAGAGGTGATACAGGATAATAAGTATCTTTTGCCGGACAATATGGAGACGCTCAAGGCTACCGAATCGCTCGCCAGAGAGGGCTTTAAGCCATTTCCTTACATGAGCCCCGACCTGTCGATGGCCCGCAGGATGGCGGACGCGGGCGCCGCGGCGGTGATGCCGCTTGGTTCGCCCATAGGAAGCAACAGAGGGGTCAGGACGAGAGAGCTTATTGAGATATTGATAAAAGAGATAAAGATACCGGTGATAGTCGACGCAGGCCTGGGCAAGCCGTCGGACGCATGCGACTGCATGGAGATGGGCTGCGCCGCCGTTTTGATCAATACCGCCATCGCCATAGCCGAAGACCCCGTAGGCATGGCCGGAGCTTTCAGCGAAGCTGTCAAAGCGGGACGACGCGCGTACCTGGCCGGCCTGCCGGCTACCTCGGCGCACGCCAGCGCATCAAGCCCTCTTACCGGATTTTTAAGGGAAGGCAAATAGGGCGATACTATGGGTTTTTACGAGGTATATTCAAGGTATAAAAATTTTCAGGGCTTCCCGGACGATGCCGAGACCAGGGATTTTCTCGGAGCGCTATCTCAAGAGGGCTGCGCGTCCATGGAAGAGATGGCCGAAAAGAGCCGCCGGCTTACATTGAGACACTTCGGCCGCGTCATGCAGCTATATACCCCGATGTACCTGTCCAACTACTGCGAAAATAACTGCCTCTACTGCGGTTTCAGCTACGATAACGATATTGAAAGAAGGCGCCTCGGTTTTGAAGAGGTGAAAAAGGAGGCGGCCTTTATTTCCGGTAAGGGAATAAAACACATCCTCATACTTACCGGTGAGTCGAGGACGGAGAGCCCGGTAAGCTACATAAAAAGCTGCGTGAGGATCCTGAAAGATCATTTTTCGTCCATATCGATAGAAGTATATCCCCTGACCGAAGAGGAGTATTCGGAGCTGGTGTCGGAAGGGGCCGACGGCCTGACCATATATCAGGAAGTATACGACGAAGATATATACGGTAGGATGCATCCGTCGGGCCCGAAGAGCGATTACAGGTTCAGGCTGGACGCCCCGGAAAGGGGCGCCGCGGCCGGCATGCGAAGCGTTAATATAGGGACTCTCCTCGGCCTTAATGACTGGAGAAAAGAGGCCTTTGTCCTGGGGCTTCACGCGAAGTATCTCCAGGATAAATTTCCCGGCGTGGAGATAGGCGTGTCACTACCCAGGATAAGGCCGCAGGTGAGAGGTTTTAAAGCGGCCTATGACGTGACAGATAAGGACATGGTCCGGATCATACTGGCGCTCCGTACATTTCTGCCGAGGCTCGGCATCAGCATCTCGACACGGGAAACGGCCGGGCTAAGAGAGCGCCTCATACCTTTGGGCGTAACGAGGATGTCGGCGGGGTCTACGACCAGGGTCGGCGGGCATACCATAGAGGTACCGGACGGCGGGGCATCGTCTCAATTCGAGATATCGGACGAAAGGACCGTCGATGAGATCAGGGCCATGCTCGATAAAAAAGGGTATCAGGCGGTCTTTAAAGACTGGATGAATATATGAATCTGGAGGCCTTCCGGAAGAACATATCGGCGAAAATAGGCGAAGAGAATTTCAGGAAGGTGCGGGCCGCCAGGATCGGCCTGGCCGGCGCGGGCGGCCTGGGTTCCAACTGCGCCCTGCATCTTGCCAGGGTGGGGTTTGAAGATCTGACGGTAGTTGATTTTGACCGCGTCGAAGCGGCGAACCTCGACAGGCAGTTCTATTTTTTAGACCAGGTGGGGATGGATAAGGTGGAGGCGCTCAAAGTAAACCTCGAGCGCATAAATCCCGGCATAAACTTCAAGGGCGTAAAAAAAAGAATAGAAAAAGACAATGTAAGGGAGATATTCGCCGGCTGTGATATCGTGGCGGAGTGCCTCGATACCGCGGCATGTAAAAAGATGCTTCTCGAAGAGCTCCTTTCGATGGGAAAATTCGTCGTGGCCGTCTCCGGCCTCGGTGGAATCGGATCGAGCGACGATATCAGGATCCATAAGATCATGGACAGGCTCATCATGGTAGGGGACCTGGCCTCCGACATTTGTAACAAGCCCGCACTATCGCCGCGTGTCAATGTGGCTTCCGCGAAACAGGCCGACTGCATACTGGACCACGTATTAAAGAGCAGGTAAATTTAATTTCAAAATAATACTTGACAAAAACATAGATTAGTGTATAATCACTACTAAGTTAATCATATTTATTGGGATTACAAGGATGACCAAATGAAGATCACATACAAGGGCGATTACGCGTTGAAGGCGCTGTTGCAGCTTGCGCTTCGTTATAACGAAGGCAGCGTGCTCTCTATAAACGAGATAGCGAAACTAGGCGATATGCCCGTAAATTTTCTGGAACAGATACTTCTTGCGTTGAGGAAGGGCGGATTCGTTAAAGCAAAACGCGGTGTTCAAGGCGGGTTTTATCTGGCCAGGCACCCAAAAGACATAACCGTGGGCGATGTTATACGGTTTATAGAAGGGCCGATCGAGCCGATATCCTGCGTATGCGAAGATAATTATAAAGGGTGCAAGGATACGAGCTCCTGTATATTCCGCGGCGTCTGGAAAGAGGTGACGCACGCCATATCGGTGGTGGTAGATACGCTTACATTCGAAGAGCTTGTAATGAGATATAAAGAAAAGAACCTGAATGCGAGGTCTGTACATGAATATTCAATCTGATGTAACGAAGCTCATAGGCAATACGCCGATCGTCCGTCTCAATCGGCTGCCGGCTACAGGATCGGCGGCGGTCCTGGTGAAACTCGAATATTTCAATCCGGGCGGCAGTGTGAAGGACAGGATCGCCCTTGCGATGATAGAGGATGCCGAAGAAAAAGGGGTTTTAAAAAAGGGCGGCGTCATAATAGAGCCTACGAGCGGCAACACCGGGATAGGCCTTGCGATGGTTTCGGCGGCTAAAGGCTATAAGTGCGTACTTACGATGCCCGAGACTATGTCGGTGGAGAGACAGAAGATATTGAAACTGTTAGGCGCCGAAATAGTGTTAACACCGGGTGTTGACGGTATGACGGGTGCGGTGAAGAGGGCCGAAGAACTTAACAGGGCCACGCCTGGCAGCTTCATGCGGCAGCAGTTTAAGAATCAGGCTAATCCCGAGATACACCGCAAGACTACGGCGAAAGAGATACTGGAGGCGACCGGCGGGAAGATAGACGCGTTCGTTGCCGGGATCGGTACCGGCGGTACGGTAACCGGCGTCGGCGAGGTCCTCAAAGGTTTCAATAAAGACATCAAGATATATGGTATCGAGCCGTCGAAGAGCCCGGTCCTTTCCGGCGGCAAGGCGGGCCCGCACAAGATACAGGGTATCGGCGCGGGTTTTGTTCCGGATGTGCTTAACCGCGGCGTAATAGACCGGGTCTTACAGGTGAATGACGAGGATGCGATCGAGACTTTAAAAAAGCTGGCGAAAGAGGAAGGGCTCTTCGTCGGCATATCAAGCGGCGCGGCCGTGTGGGCGGCGCTCGAGGTGGCGGCAAAGCTGGATAAGGATAAGACTGTCCTTGCCTTGCTGCCGGATACCGGCGAACGATATCTGTCGATGATATAATATAAGAGGAGGTTTGAGAAATGGGAAAGACGATAAAAGAGATAAACGAAAAGATTAAACAGGGCGCGGCTGTAGTGGTAACCGCCGAGGAGGTCATAGATCTGGTCGCTAAGAATGGCTTAAAGGAAACGGCCAGACAGGTGGACGTCGTAACTACCGGCACCTTCGGGCCGATGTGCTCAAGCGGGGCATATATTAATGTCGGCCACTCCAGGCCTAAGATAAAACTTGGCGGCGGGCATGTTACATTAAATGATGTTCCTGCGTATACAGGATTTGCGGCTGTCGACGTTTATATCGGAGCTACCGCGATGCCCGATGATGATCCGAGGAACAAGGTCTATCCCGGCGAATTCAAGTACGGTGGAGCGCACGTTATTGAGGATTTTGTCGGCGGCAAGGACGTGATCCTGGAGGGGATGGCTTACGGCACCGACTGTTATCCCAGAAAGCACATCAAGACGTATGTAAACATCGCCGATGTCAACGAAGCCGTGCTTCTGAACCCGAGGAACTGCTACCAGAATTATAATGTGGCGGTAAACCTGTCCAAGGACAAAGCGATATACACATACATGGGAACGCTTAGGCCCGATGTCGGCAACGCCAACTATTGTTCGGCCGGCCAGCTCTCTCCGCTATTAAAAGACCCTAACTACAGGACGATAGGCGTAGGCACGAGGATATTCTTAGGCGGCGGCGTCGGTTACGTATATTGGCAGGGGACCCAGCACAATCCTTCGGTAAAGCGCAAAGATAACGGCGTACCGCAGGCGCCGGCCGGGACGCTCGGCGTAATGGGCGACCTGAAAGGGATGAAGTCCAAGTACCTGCGCGGAACGTCGTTCCAGGGCTACGGTGTGTCGCTCGTAATCGGATTGGGCATCCCGATACCGATGCTCGACGAGGACGTGCTTAAGTCGGCGGCGGTCAAGGACGAGGATCTCTGGGCCCAGATCGTGGATTATAGCGAAGACTATCCTCAAGGAAAACCCAGCAACCTGGGAGAGGTTAATTATAAGCAGCTGAAGAGCGGCAAGATAACCGTAAAGGGCAAGGAAGTTCCGACGTCATCGCTCTCCAGTTATCCGAAAGCGATCGAGATAGCCGAAGAACTGAAAGCCTGGATAAAGGACAAAAAGTTCTTCCTGACAGAATATGTACAGGCGCTCCCCGGGGCGGATTCAGGAGTATCTTTTAAGCCTCTAAAGGAGAGGCCCGTAAAAGAGGGATAGATGGAGCATTTCAGCCACGTATTTCTGCATTATCTTTATGAGGTAATCCCTGCGCTCGCGATAGGGTTTCTCATAAGCGGATTTGTGCACGAGATGATACCGGAGGATATGATCCTCCGGTATCTTGGTAAGCGCGGGATGGGGCCTATACTCTTTTCGACCCTCATAGGGACGCTCCTTCCGGTTTGCTGCTGGGGAAGCCTGCCGATAGCCGTGAGCTTTTACAAGAAAGGCGCCAAGCTCGGCCCGGTACTTGCATTCCTCGTCGCTACGCCGGCCACTTCGATAAGCGCGCTCTTGGTGGCGTATTTGGTGCTCGGGCCGGCATTCACCGCATATATATTCTTCGCTGTAATAGCAATGGGCATCGTGATAGGCCTGGCGGGAAATATGCTCAATGTCGAGCCTAAAAATACCGGAGGAGAGATAAACTGTCCTCATTGTAAGACGGACCCCCAACATGTTCACCTGCATGTAAAAAAGACCATCAGGGCCCGCGTATTATCCGCGTTGAAGTACGCCTGTATAACTCTGCCAAAAGAGATAGGCCCGGAGCTCCTGTTGGGGCTGGTGCTCGCGGCCATAGTAGCGACGTTCATGCCCATAGGCCATATTATAAAGATGTATCTCGGAGGCTGGTTTGGGTATGTTTTTAGTGTCATATTTGGTATAATAATGTATATATGTTCTACGGCCAGCGTCCCGCTCGTAGACAGCCTTATAAATCAGGGAATGAATTCGGGCGCCGGGATGACGCTCCTTTTGATCGGGCCGGTCACGAGTTACGGTACGATCCTCGTCCTGGCAAAAGAATACGGAGCCAGGGTAGTTGGCGTATTTCTATTGTCTCTTGTAGTCATGTCGCTCTTATTAGGGATAGGTTTCCAGTTTCTGGTAAAATAGATACGAGGAGGGTAACATGAAGTTAAAGGATCTTTGTATAGCGATTGTTGTGTTGGCGGCGGCGGCTTTTATCTTCCAGGCTCTTATCGGGACGATGGCATCGGCGCAGAGCGACTCAGCGGTCATGAACAAG
>CAZYZC010000045.1:0-8266 GCA_964650985.1 uncultured Planctomycetia bacterium
GCGTCGGCCAGAGCCCTGTGCTCTCCTTCGGAGTCTATACCGAGCGAGCTCGACACGTTGCCGAGATTATAGCGCCCTATTCCACGAAATAGCCGCCTCGCCAGGATGAGGGCATCGACCACATAGTAGTTCTTCAGTATATCCTTTCTGTCCCCGAGAGCCGCTTCCAGAAAACCCAGGTCGAATCCGGCATTATACGCCACAAGGACGCTGCCATCTATGAACTTAAGGAATTCCGGCAGTATATCCTCTATCAGGGGCGAGTCTTTGACCATATCGTCGCTTATTCCGTTTACAGCCCAGGCCCCGTATGATATCGGCCGGCCGGGATTGATAAGAGAGTGGAACTTTTTGACGGATCGTTTCGAGGGCTCGGCGCGGACACAGGCGACCTCGCATATCCTGTCTCCTGAATACGGATATAGGCCAGTGGTTTCAAAATCGAATACCGTAAACGCGCACTTTTCCAGTTTCATTTGACCCCGGAACGCATCTCCCAAAGGCTTGACAGCACTATCAGGTAAGCAAAGACCCGTATCAGCATGATCGTCGCGGTAAAACTACCCTGTATGCCGAATAACGCGATAACATGCGAAACAGCGAATAGCCCGAACGCGACGCCTATATGGAACGGCGCCTTTATCTTCGTCCTTATATACCCTATGCACCCGGCCGCAAGTATTAAAACACATAACACCAGATATACAGAATTCGCGGCATCGATACCGCAGCAGCGTAATGCCATATGTCCCTCCTTTATCCCCCGGTTTTTCGACAGGCGCAGGATAAAACCCTAAGCCATATCGAAAGGTTTTAGATTATACTTACGCCGGCCTTCTTGAGCATGGCTCCAAGTTTGGCCAGCGGCAACCCGACCACGTTATAAAAACATCCTTCGATCCTGTCTATAAATATGCTTCCCGGGCCCTGGACATCGAATGCTCCGGCCTTGTCGAACGGCGATATCTTGCAAAAATATCTCTTTATCTGCACGTCGCTTAAGGGGTACATGTAAACCTTCGTCTTCTCGAAACCTGTCCTCATCTTCTTTCTGTCTATATCGTAAACCGCGATGCCTGTAAATACCCACTGAGGGTTTTTTGATAACAGCTTAAGCGACCGGACGGCGTCGGCCATCGTCCTGGGCTTGCCTATTATATTTTTGCCCGCCAGAACCACGGTATCGGCGCCTATCACAACACCCGTATCGAAACCCTTGGCCGCCGCGCTGGCCTTCCTGACGGCGTTATCCATGACCAGGGCGCCGCAGCTTCTGCCCTTCAGAGAGGAGGACTCCTTCACATCGGCTTCGACGACACAAAACTTCAGGCCTATCTGCTTTAAAAGTTTCCGGCGCGCTTTTGAACGTGACGCCAGTATTATTTTACGCATTCCCCGCCTTCTCCCCGGCCAGATATCCGGTTGAAAACGCCTGCTGCAGATTATATCCCCCGCTCGGCGCCGAACCCTCCATCACCTCTCCGGCGAAATATAACCCCGGCACCTTCTTGGACTCCATCGTCCTCGGGTCTATATCCTTTATCGAGACTCCACCTGCGGTCACCATCGCCTCTTCTATCGCAAGGCTCCTCTTTATCTTTAAGGGCAGCGCCTTAAGCAGCCGCATAATGCTCTTGCGCTCGTCCTTGGTCACCTGGTTCGACATCCTTCCTTCCGGTATCCCGGCGATCCCCAGGAATACGGGTATGAGCCTGCCCGGCAGGACGTCCTTCATTATATTCTTCATCATGCTGTGGCCTTTTGACGTGAACTTGTGTATTAATTTGGATTCGAGTTGTTCTTCCCTTAATCCCGGTTTAAGGTCTATATGGAGCGCCACTTCCCTGCCCTCCTCCAGAAGGGCCGTCACCTCTCCGCTTAAGTCCAGGACCAGCGGCCCGGATACGCCGAAGTGCGTGAACATGAGTTCGCCGACAGGCGACTCGATCTTCTTCTTGCCGGAGGAGAATACTATCCTTATGTTCTCAAGGCCCAGCCCCTGTAAGTCCTTTACCCATTCTTCCTCCGTAACGAGAGGAACGAGCTCCGCCCGCAAAGGCCTTATATCGTGCCCCAGTTCCCCGGCCATGCGGAAGCCGTCGCCGGTAGATCCGGTCACTTTATATGAAGCGCCGCCTGTCGCGATTATAACCTTCTTAGCTCCTACATCTTCCTTACCATGAATATTCACCGTAAATCCGCCGGCGTCTTTCTTTATACCGCTTGCGGAAGAGCCGTATAATATCTCGACCCCGCTGGCTTCAAGAGATCTTTTAAGGGCCTCCACGACCGAGGACGACTTGTCCGTGGCGGGGAAGACCCTCCCCTGGCGCTCCGTCTTCATCTCGACGCCTGCCTTACCGAAGAAATCTACGAGGTCCTCGCTTGAGAACGCGTAGAAAGCGTTCCGCAAAAACTGCCCGCAGGCGCCGAACTTCTTAACGAAACCCTCGGGATCACAGGAATTGGTTATGTTGCATCTCCCCTTGCCGGTCATGAGAAGCTTCTTGCCAACGGCGTCATTCTTTTCTAAGATCACTACTTTTTTACCCGATCCGGAGGCGCGGATGGCCGCCATGATCCCGGACGGACCCGCGCCTATCACAGCTATGTCATATCCGCGCTTCATGCTGCCACCGCCATTCCCGCAACCGATCCGGAGGCCCACGCCCACGCTAGGTTGTAGCCCCCTCGCCGGCCGTCTACATCGAGGACCTCGCCGGCAAAATAGATACCCTTCATAATTTTTGATTCAAGCGTGGCCGGATCGACCTCCCGGGTATCTACGCCTCCGGCTGTAAACTCGGCTTCATTCCACCCGCGCGTTCCTATAACCTCGAAGCGCATCGATTTCAATCTTTTGGCTATTGCGGCCGGGTCGCCGCTTGATACCAGGCCTTTTAAAGCCGCTGATATCTTAAGCGGCAATACCCCTGCCAGCACATCCTCATGCGGCCGACCAAGGGAGATCGCTCTTTTTATATTGCCCGACAATTCATCCTCTCCCATAAAAGGCACGATATCGGCCTCAAGGTATGCGCCCTTAGACGGCTGCCTGTTAAGCGCGACCGACACGGCCCTTGATATATCGAGTATCGCGGTGCCGGAAAGCCCGTACTTGGTAAACAAAAGATCGCCGCGCGACTCAAGCGCTACCCTGCCTGAGACCACGGCCTTTATATTCGCGTCTATCCGCTGGCCTTGCGCGAAATGGCAGAGCGGATCCTTCACGGTCAATGGCACCGCCGAAGGCACCGGAGGCACTATGCTGTGCCCGAGTGAGGACGCGAGCCTGTAGGCGCTGCCGTCGGAACCCAGAGAGGGATAAGATTTTCCGCCGCCGGTTATTATCACCGACCGGCACTTAATTTTCTTACCGGATGAGGATAGGACAAAAAAGCCTTTTCCTTCCGGCTCGATACGATCGGCTGTAAATCCAAGCTCAACCGGAATTTTAAGACTCTTTATCTCGAGTTCGAGCGCTTTAAGTACGGAGGATGATTGATCCGTTGCGGGAAATATGCGGTTACCCTCGGAGGCGAGTTCAAGCCCGATGCCGCGGAAGAGATCTTTTATCGCGGATGGCCCGAACCTTCCGAATACGGACGTAATGAGGCCTCTGGAGGCTTCATTGTAGTTTTCCGCGGATAGATCTTCGTTGGAGAGATTACATCTGCCGTTGCCGGAAGCGAGTATCTTCTTCCCTGTCTTAGGCAGCCGTTCACAAAGACAGCAGGACGTGCCCGCGCGTTTAGCGCTTATGGCTGCCCCCAGACCGGCGGCGCCCGCTCCTATTATTGCGGTAGAGAATTCTCCCATATGATGAGCTTAGGACTTATGCCCTTCCCAGGTACTCTCCGGTCCTTGTGTCTACAAGGATCGTTTCGCCCTCCACTATGAAGAGAGGGACGTTGATCTCTAAGCCTGTCTCGAGCTTCGCTATCTTCGTGGCTCTGCCGGTAGTATCGCCTTTTATTCCCGGCGACGACTCCACTATCTTAAGAGGCAGGCTTATGGGCAGCTCGACCGTGACCGGATGGTTTTCGTAATAAAGCACTTTAACCTCAAGATTTTCCTTGAGATAATCTTTATTCGGGCCTATTAGATTTTCGCCCAGTATCAGGGTTTCGTAATTATCCATGTCCATAAAATGGTACCCGGAATGGTCCTTGTACAGGTACTGCCCCTGTTTGGCTTCAAGGTCGGCCTTCTCGACCGTGTCCGAAGGGCTGAAACGCCTGTTCACTATCTTGTCTCCCAGGATGCTTTTGAGCGTAGCCTGGTATATCGCGCGCAGATTCCCGGGGGTTTTGTGATCCATTTCGATCACCATAAGGAAGTCTTTGCCATCCTTTATTATCATCCCCCTCTTCAGTTCCGAAGCTTTCATCTCATCCTCTCCTATTGAACCTTTATCTTTACGGTATCTTCTTTGGTCTTCTCTTTCTTCGGTATCGATATATCCAGAACACCGTTACTGTAAGAAGCTTTTATGCCGCTGGCCTTGCACTCGACCGGAAGCTCTATCGTCCTGGAGAATACGCCCCTGGCCCGCTCCTGCACGACGACTCCCGGCGAAGTCTTACTCGTCACGACGTCGCGCGACCCGGCGATCTTCAGCATCTTATTCTGCTCGAGCGTCACTTCTATCTTATCCTTATCCATTCCGGGAAGATCCGCTCTTACCATAACATCCTTGTCCGTCTCGGTGACGTCGATATTTATGTCCTGCCCCCACCCCTCTACAAGCCCTCTTGAATCACCCGGATAGTCCGAGGTTATCTCCTTCATAAGGCCGCTCATCTGGAGCTTCATCTTGCGTATCTGCAGCTTAAGCTGGTCGAGGTCCTTATATACGTCGTCGCCTCCGGCCGGCGCGGCAGCGCACGCGACATCCGCAAAGAACATCAGCGCCAATACATATACCATGATCTTTTTCATACACACCTCCGTAATATTCTTATAGCATAAACCAATTCCTGGCATATTTCAAGTAAAAGAAAACCTATCCTATCCGTCGGCGCTGTCCCTCTTAAATGATACGGTAAGGCCGAAAAGCACCTGCTGGAAATCGAGCTCTTTAGGGAACGGACCGAAAGGAGCGGCCTGCTGGAGGCTCAACAAGGCGGTATCGATAAGCCCCGTATCTTTGGTCGACTTGCTAAGGGATACATCGATCCTGACGATGCTACCCTTTTTATTCAGGATAAAAAAGAGCTTAACATCACCGTCGTTATAGTGGCGGGTATAGTTGCGCTTCAATTTCGCCAGTATCTTTTCGCGTATAGACCGATAATACAGCAGGTTGTCGCCCGGATCTCCTTCCGGCCTGCCATGATCCGGCTCCGTGTCGGTATCTATCTTAGAAAGCCTCCCGGCCGCATCGCCGGACGCCGCTATCTTCCATTCGCCGCTCTTCCCGGGCTCTACATTATATGACTTGGTATCGGAGGCCAGGCTTACGTAAACATATTCGCTCCCGTCGGACGCCTTGGCGCTCTTGGCCGAACACTCCAGCGGATAAGCGCTTCCGGCAACTAAGCAGACGACAACTGTCAAAAATATCACTGCTCGGGGCCGACAGGCCATCTCTGCCTTTCCATGATGATAAACCGTCCAATGCATGTAATAGAATAGAACAATTTTGGATCGATTTCAAGGAAAAGATGGGTAGGGACAACGACCTTTTAAAAGGTCGCTGTCCCCAAGATTACCGGTTGTCCTTCTTGAACGTGATGATTATGCTGAAAGGCATGTCGCCGGCGGCTTTCAGCTCTTCAGGGAAAGGCCCGAACGGGGCGGCCTGCTGGAGACTTGACAGCGTTATGTCGATAAGCTTCATATCCTTGGTGGACTTGGACAGCGCCACATCTATCCTTGCAAGCTCCCCCTTCTTATTGAGAACGAAGAAGAGATGCACATCACCGTCGTTATAGTGGCGGGTATAGTTGCGCTTCAGCTTCGCCAGTATCTTCTCGCGTATAGCGCGGTAGTACGACATGTAATCCTCGCGCCGGTCCTTGGATATGATCCGGTACGTCGTCATATCCGAATGGAGCTTCATATACTCCTGGTCCATCTCACCCGAAGCGTCTATGGTCTGGGCGAAGCATGGCCGCTCAATCATGGCGGTAAGCACCATACACAGAAAAAATGCCACAAAAATTACTAAATATCTATTCTTTATCATATAGTTAGAATTTATACTTTGCCCCTACAACAAAATTTCTTCCTGGTGAAGGATAGTAAGCAGGGACCGTCCTTGTGCGATCCAATACGCCCTGCTCCGCATATTTCTGATCAAACATATTATAAAGAGCACCATACACTTCCAACCCGTACTTGTAGTATGAAAGTTTTATGTCGTGAGTTGTATATGATTTCATGGGAGGCTGGAGGTTCTTCTGATCACATATAAATCTCCTTGAACCCACAAAAGTCACCAGATAGTTGATATTTACGCAATCCATAAACCTATAATCCATACCTCCCGATATTTTATTTTTAGGAACAATTGGAATTTCATTTCCAGCATAAACGCCACCAATAAAATAAGAATTTTGGTAAGTATAATTTGTAAAGATATCGATGTCTTCGAACGGATAAAGATGGCACTCGATCTCCACCCCTTGATGCCGAGTATGATTATAGACCGAATTAAAACTTGTGGTCGGATCGAAGTATATTTCCTCTTTTAAATCCATTAAAAATAAATCGGCTTTTATCGCAAGGACTTTCAGTGAATTATCGTTTATGCCGATCTCGTAACTATTACCGGTCTGCGGTTTAAGGTTAAGGTTAAGACCGCCGCCCCATTCATCTATAACGGAATACCATTCATCCACAGCCGGAAATCTGAAGGACCGCGCATAATTTGCATACACAGACGATTTCTCATTATATCTATAGCTTATTCCAGCATCCGCTGCATATTCGATCGGGCTTTTCGTATTGATCGCCTGTGATACGGCCTGCTGGTCGAATCTGTAGTAAGCTCTCTCGTATCTAACACCTCCGTTTATACTTAACTCAGAAGTTACTTGTGCAGTATCTTCGGCATACACGCCCAGCGTATTTTTTGTTATTAACATCAGATCCTTGGCGCCTGGAACGCTCCAGCTATCACTTAGTATCTCGTCCTTATTTCCGTAATAATCGAATCCCACTATCAATTTATTCTGCATCCCCAGAATATCAACCTTGGTTACAACTTTCGGAGTAACACCTATTGTAACAATGTGATTGTTAAGTTTTGAAGTCCCATATGTGATTGAAGACGTCCTTCTATTCCTGGCAAGTATTTCAGCTGATATCAAGGCTTCGTTTGATCCGGAAACACACTTTATTTCCGGTGTTCCCATAATATACATATCCTCGGTCTTGCCCTTGTCATTTGGGTAGATGGTCCCCCGCCATCCTACCAAAGCTATGTTTACAGGTTTCAGCGCTCCGGGCTGACCATACCAATCCTTGTGATACGCACCTTCCAACTTAAAACGGAGGTAGTCTGAAGGTTTAATGGTTAAATTTGAATTAAAATCTATCGTTTCCAGACTATTATTTGCTCGATATCCGTTTGTGTTTGACGTGGAAAGACCGGCGTAATAGTCGAGAAAATCGGTTCCGCCCTCAATATGGCCGGTATACAAATTATAATTGTATGATCCTGTGGCGTACTTAAAGTCCACACTCATCTTCTTTCCAGCACCCGTCTTAGTAATTATATTTATAACGCCGCCTGTTGCGTTATCTCCATATAGAACGGATTGAGACCCGCGGATAATCTCTATTCTTTCTACGGAATCTATATCTATCTGCGTCCAATCCGCGCCCGATATATCTATCTGGTTGGTCCTTCTTCCGTTTACAAGGACCAGCACATTCGATACGGCCGACTCACCAAATCCCCTGATGTCGACTTCTGTGAATTTTCCGTTACCTAACGTGCTCCTCACATTTATGCCGACCTGTCTTTTCAGGATATCGGGTACGTACTTGGCATGTGACATTGCTATCTCTTCGGGACCTATGACCGTAATATCCTTACTTATGCCAACCAATGATTCTTCATATCTTAGCGGCGTGACTACGATAGGATCGAGACGCTGTGAAGGCCCTAAAAGCGCCTTTAGCGGCGAAGCCGCCATGTCGATCAACTCTTCAAGTGTGCTCTTTTTATTCTCTTCACCAAAAGCGCAACCAGCGAACAATAGGTCAAGTCTTTTTTTTCCTGTAAAATCTCATCCGCGTATCACTCCGTTTTTTA
>CAZYZC010000046.1:0-8255 GCA_964650985.1 uncultured Planctomycetia bacterium
GTCTTTTATTTTTTATTCTGACGGGGACTTATACGAATAACGCAAACTCAGAAGATACCAATAAGATGCCCATCTTTAACGCCGGCACCGGAAAAATCGAAGAAGTTGACCGCATAGTAAAATCCGACGCTGAGTGGAAGAAGGTTCTCACTCCCGAGCAATATCGCATTACGCGCCAAAAAGGTACGGAGGCGCCGTTCACCGGAAAATGCGAGATCGGCAAAGCAGGAGGCATTTATAAATGCGTCTGTTGCGGAACAGACCTCTTCAAGGTCGATGAAAAGTTTGAGTCCGGAACTGGGTGGCCGAGTTTCTGGAAACCGGTTTCCAGCCTCAATATAAAAGAAGAAGCCGATAAAAGTATGGAGATGGACCGCACCGAAATATTGTGCGCCAAATGCGACGCTCATCTGGGACACGTATTTAAAGATGGTCCGCCACCTACTCATAAACGTTACTGCATAAATGCGGCTGCTCTAAAGTTTATCCCAGTCGTTAAAAATACCGCTAAATATGAACGGGCTATTTTTGCCGCAGGCTGTTTCTGGGGAGTAGAAGAGGCCTTCTGTAATATTAAAGGTGTGATTTCAACCAGGGTAGGCTATACTGGCGGCAAAACAGATAATCCGACTTATGAGAGCGTTTGTACGGATAAGACAGGTCACGCAGAGGCCGTGGAAGTTGAATACGATACTTCCTTGGTATCTTATGAGGAGCTCCTTAACACATTTTGGAAGATACACGATCCTACTACACTGAATCGGCAGGGGCCGGACATCGGAACTCAGTACAGGTCGATCATCTTCTATGATAATGCAGCACAGAAGGCGTCGGCTATCGCCTCGAAGGAAAAATTAGAAAGATCCGGAAAGTATAAAAAGGCGATCATGACCGAGATAATACCTGCGGTAGAGTTTTATCCGGCGGAAGAATATCACCAGAAGTATTACATGAAACACGGGGGCCAGTGCGCAAGATAGTAACAGTCAACGGTAAGATGCAGAAGCGCTTCCGGTATATTTTGACGGAATCAATCGGGAAAAATTTTGATCCGGAATTCAAACCGGAACTCACGCCTAAACAAATGTTGAAACTGGGCGTATTCGGCGGTAAATACATGACGGATTGCCGCAAAGAATTCCCCGCGGACTGGTTTAAAAATGCGAAACTTTGTCCCGAGCGCCATGATCCGGAGCTGAATTATTTCGGAATCAACGCCAGTAAGCCCCTATCGTACTGGCGTAAAAAGGGATGGATATATCCGGATGATCCCCGGGGATGGTTCCAGTGGTATTGCCGATATTACATGGGGAGGCGCCTGGGCGAAGAGGACCACCGTCAGGTAGCAAGGTGGAAAGCGATAAAGCGGCATATAGCGCAAATATATAAACATTGCAAGGCCGGCGATATGAGTTGCAGGCCTAAACAGAGGCAGGCCGTGATGCATTGGGCGTATGACTCCAGAATAATGTAGCTAATGTAGGAGATGAATATGAGTAAGAAAGATAAGAGAATAATAATTATCGCCCAGTGCCTCGTTAACCCGTACTGCAGGGTTCATATACTGGGTCAGAATTTCCCGTTATCCCAAGAGATCATGAATTATTTGATGGAGAAGCATGTCGGTATCATCCAATATCTATGCCCGGAAACCAGCGCCATGGGTTTGATGCGAAATCCGCAAGGTCGCCAGCAATATGATAATATCTTCTTCAGAGACCATTGCAAGGAGTTATTAAAAACGCCGATGCTTATGGTGAAGGAATTTATCAAGAATAATTACCGCCTGGTATGTTTCCTTGGTCTGGAAAACAGCCCTACATGCGGGATCCACTGGGGCAAGCATAAGGTAAACAGATATCAAACGGAATCTCCGAATACGGTCGATAATCCTGATCCGTCAGATCCGGCTCTGGCGGGGATCATGGCTGAAATATTGTCGGAGGAACTCGCCAAAGAAAATATAAAAGTGCCGTTTCTGGAATTTCCGGCGCTCTCGCCGGCGGATTCGGAAAACAGAAAGAAGTTCTGGGGAGATCTGCGCAAGGCAGTTGAACCAAATATGATTGAAAATGAAGGAGGTATCTAATATGAATTTAAAAGAATATTTTAGGAAGAAAAAAGGATTCGGTGTTTTAAGCACTGCCGATGATAAAGGGGTAGTCAATTCAGCTCCATATGCCAGCCCTTACGTGATAGATGATACTCATATAGCATTCATTATGGGTGACAGGCTGAGCCACTCTAATATAAGAAAAAACCCATATGCGGTATATCTTTTCAAAGAGGGATTGTTCGGTTATAGCGGCAAGAGACTCTATCTGAAGAAAGAGCGTGAGTCCGACGATCAGGGTCTGATTATAAATACTTGTAAAGCGACGTACCCTGGCCCATACTGTATTCCACAGTTCATCAAGGGCAGTTTTATCGTGTTTTTTAAGATCGAATCTGTGCTACCGCTTGTCGGAGGCGGCACATAAGATAGAAAGACTTAATATGGGGCCGTCCCACAAAGGGACGCCCTAGGATCGTAGACTGTCCCCATATAGGATGGCCCCGTAAAGTAAGAGAGGATGACGATGAAGATACAAAACAAAAATCTTTTGAAGATGCTTTATATTATTCCGACACTAATAGTATGTTCTGTCCTATTCTCAGGATGCGCATCTCTGCCCACGGCAGGCACTAAATCATATTTTCGCGATCTCTACCGGCGTATACCATATACGGTAGAAGGCAATTATCGGGTGATTGATATTTTTTACGCTACTGATCGGCAGTCACGGACGGCGGCGGATGGTTCTGTTTCATTTGGAAATGGGATTGCGGATAAACTATCTTATCAGAAAATGAATGTCAAAATCGACTCCGGTTTGACGATTGGAAAGATGCTCCCGGAACACCTAAAGAAGAGCAGTATCATAGGTCTGCAGGAGGCGTCGCCGTTGGACAGCGATGCGTTCATGAAACAATTATCCGAGTCGGTAAAATCCTCACCGCACAACTCGCTTCTGGTGGTAATATTCGGTTATAGGGACGGCTATGAAGCGACGGCGATCAAGGCCGCCTATTTTGCCTATCTCCTCGACGTGAATACGCCGGTTCTCTTATTCGACTGGCCGGGTGACCAGACGGTCAGTATAGGCGGTTATAAGAAGGCCAATTCTCTGGCTAAAGCTTCAGGTCCGCAGTTAGGGGAGCTCCTGGTGAAGATATCCCGGGAGATAAAACCTGCCAAACTCTGGGTTAAGTCGTCGAGTCTCGGGTGCCAGGTCGTTTGTAGCGCCTTCGAGCATATGTATAAATACGATGACATGGCGGATGCGGATTACGAGATAGCGCACGTCATTCTCGCGGCTCCGGACGTCGGCAATGAGGAATTCGAAACTGAATTTAAAAATGAGATCGCCGCGCTTGCGGAAAAGGTTACGGTGTATGTCTCCTCTAACGACACGGCGCTTCTTATGAGCGGGTTCATAAATATGGACAAGCGGCTCGGACGTCAGAAGGTCCGCGAATATGAACAGACGGAGGAGGCGAAGGACCTTCTTTATCTAAAGTCGCTAAACCCCGATAAGATCATGTTGATCGACGTCACCCCGATCAATAAGTCGTCTTATAGTCACGGCTATTATTTGGAAGACCCTGAATTTTTCGATGATGTCTATACACGTTTCTTTGATAAAGAGCCGAACGTCAGCAGGCGGCTTTACCTCACGAAATATAATGATAACGTTGATTATTGGGTTATGCAGTCCGGGAAATGATTTTATGCAATTGCTTTATCTTAAGGCCTTGTATTTTGTATGATGATATCTGTTTATTGGCGGGAATCGTTATATCGGCGGCGATCTCGGAAAAGGTTCAAATTGGTACATACCGGGTCCGCCAGTTTTATGTAGTCTTACTAGAATTAAAAGGGGGTGTTTCTCATGAGAATGGATTTTATTACCATCATAGGGATGGCCGCAGCTATTTGTACGACCGTTGCATTTTTTCCTCAGCTTATCCTCGTGCATCGCACAAAGCAGACCCGGGATTTGTCTTTGCCGACGTTTATCCTTCTCACCACAGGCATTTTTTTATGGTTAATATACGGAGTGTTTTTGAAAAACCTGCCCATAATATTAGCGAATTTTATCACCCTTACAGGATGTCTCTATATTCTGATAATGAAAATTAAGCACGATTAAGGGGAATAGAAATTATTATAAAATTTCCTGAAGGATTTTTATGGGGAGCAGCGACCTCCGCCTACCAGGTGGAAGGTGATAATAGGCATAGCGACTGGTGGAAATGGGAGGGGAAGGGCGCATTAAAGTATAAATCCGGCGCCGCCTGCCGCCATTACGAACTCTTCAAGAGCGACTTTGATCTGGCAAAGTCCCTAAATCATAATGCCCACCGTCTTTCTATCGAATGGGGACGCGTCGAACCCGTCGAAGGCCATTTCTCCCAAGAAGAGATAGATCATTATGTCGATGTTGTTGACGCCTTAAGAGAACGCGGCATCGAACCCATAGTTACCCTTCATCATTTTACAAACCCCGCATGGTTTACCGCAAAAGGCGGATGGCTACATAAGGATTCGCGCGAACAATTCTTACGTTATACCGAAAAGCTTGTTAGCGCGCTTTGCGGCAAGGTCAATTTCTGGGTTACGATAAATGAGCCCATCGTTTACAGTTATCACTCCTATGTGATAGGGTTATGGCCTCCGCAGAAAAAGGCATTCGCTAATTTAAAGAAGGTCCGTAAAGAGCTGGTATCTGTGCATATTGCCGCATACCGCCTTATCCACACTATCTATCAGAAGAGGAACCTCCCGTCTCCTCGCGTGGGCATTGCCCATAATGTGCAGTTCTTCGAAAGCCGTAACAATTCATTAATAAACAAACTCGCCGTCTTCTTGAGAAACAGATTATATAATTTCGGTATAATAGATGAGCTCACCCGCGCCGGGATGCTCGATTATATCGGTTTGAATTACTACACCCGGAGTGTGGCGGACGTCAAGTCATTGAGGTATTACCATCTATTGCACGACGGGCCGGATAAGCCGGATCCAGCCGTCAAAAAGAATCTTCTGGGGTGGGATATATATCCTAAAGGACTGTATGAGCTTTGTTTACGTTTTAAAAAATATGAGCTTCCGATCTATATACTGGAAAACGGTATCTGCACCGATGACGACGGCCAGCGCTGGGACTACATAAAGGAGCACTTGAAGGCCATCCATGCGGCTATCCGCGCCGGCGTAAATATATCCGGATACCTCTACTGGTCGCTTCTGGATAATTATGAATGGCACGAGGGGTTCCGTCCGCGTTTCGGCCTCATAGACGTGAATTATGCCACTTTTAAAAGAACTGTAAGAGGCAGCGCTGAGAAGTTCGCCCTCGTCTGTAAGAGCGGAGAGCTATCCCAAGAGTAAACTATGAACGTTCTGGACTTTTGGGATTGTATCCAATTTTAAAATAGTTTTACACCCGATGAGAGTTTTTAGTCTGTTTGCTATCTCGTAATGGCAGGCTTTTCTTGCTGTTTCGCGGCCGATTTTTAGGGATTTGGCTATTGCCGAATAAGACATCCCTAACATATGCAATTGTTCCGCCTTCGGAATAAGGCGGTTTAAAATTTTATCTTTCCGGCTTGCAAATTTCGACTTTAGAAGGTATACTTGCTTACAATAGTTTAAATGCAGTAAATGCAGTATAACGGAAAGAAAGGAGAGTTGGAAAGAAATGAAAAAGATAGCGGCCTTAGTGATTATTGGTGCCTTATTTATCACTGCTTCACCCGTGTTCGCGGATACCGTTTGTGGTATGAGCAGGGAAGAGTACAGAAAAAAGTCGTTGTATGACAAAATAATGGATCCGATCAAAAATTTTAAGGTTGCCGAAAAGGATAAGATTAAACCCCTTTTCAACGACAAGGTTAAGTAAAAATCCGGGAAAGCCGGCAAAGCAGCAAATATTAATTTTTTCACATCAAAAGGATACCGTCCGGTTTCATACCGACGGTGTCCTTTTGTTTTATAGGGCATTTAGTAGGCATTTAGGGTCAAGTCCAAAAGGGACACAGCTCTCTATTCCTCGTAGTGACAAGCCCTCCTTGCTGTCTCTTGACCGATGTTTAAGGATCTGCCTATAGCCTTTTGGGCTACAAAATTTGCCACGCAAATTTTATGCCTACTGTCTGTCGATAGCCCCTTGGGCTAACATATGCAATTGTTTTGTCTTGACGGCAAAAACCTTGTATAATGTTACTAGTTTATTGACCCTTCGGCAGGCTCAGGGTCAATCCCGAGCAAACGAAGTGCGTCGAGGGATTGACAGGAATCACTATATGGGCGGCGATCTCGGAAAAGGTTCGAATTGGTTGCGCTCGCGTCCGCCATTCTGCTTCGCCGTACAACGGTTAGATCGAGGTACGGCTTCGCAGGAATGGTATCGTGATAGGTTCTGCGAAGCCGTACCTCGAGTTTTGTGTTGAAGGGCGAAGTAGGCTTACCTCCTCCGCCGCCACTGTTTTATACAGCCGATCCTTACTATAAAAAAAGGGGGGCATATGGGATGTTTTAAGAAGGCGAAAGGTCTTATATCGGCAATCATAATCGCGCTCTTCGTTTCGGTATGCCTTACAGGATGCGGTAAAGGTAAGAAGGAAGAGACTCCTCCCGCCGTAGCCACTTCCGCTTCCGAAGAGGTGATGATACCCGAACCCCCGGGCGAGCCCATAATAGAAACCGGCGATGAACAGCAGCCGGGACCGGCCCAACAGAACCAACCTATTCAGCAAGGCTCAGGCCAAAACGCGCCTGATGAGACAATAATAATTAACAATAATCCGCCCGCTTTGGGTGCGGCAGCCGGGGCAGGTTCCGGTGCCGGTGCGGCGCCATGGTGGAACCCGTGGGGCGGCAATCAGCCGCAGGGAAACAATCCCGGCAATCCTCCTCAGGCCCAGGACTTCGAAGGAATAATCGTCTATAGCGTCGCGTTCATACCGGACGACGGCTCGGGACCCGTAAACGAAACTACCGTAGGGCAGAGCGGTACGATATGCGGCTATTTCTCCAATAAATATAACAGTGCCAAGAATTTGCGCGGTAGGATAAAAGTGGGCGCCGAAACTAAGAGGGACGAGGTCGTAGCGTACCCGGCCGATTCCCAGCCCGTATTTAAAGCGCGTCACACTTTCACCGCAGAGGGGACCTATCAGCTCTGGTTTAGCATCGACGGATTGAGCGATGAGGACCGGACGCGCAATGCGGCCTCGTTTCCCATCCTGGTGAAACCGGGCGCGCAGCCCGACGCAGGAGGGCAGGGTGGTAACCAGGGCGCCAGCACCGTTCCCGACCTTGCTATAGTCAAGCTCGGCTATGTCAGGCCCGGAACGAATGAGGTGGTTGATACAGCTTTTACGGATGAACTCGGTACTATCAGGGCTGTTATCGACAACAGGTCCAACCAGGGCGTCTCCGCGGCTTACGCAGTGCTCGGTCTTAATATGATGCAGCTGAAGAACCAGGCTATTCCGATGGGGCCGTATGGGACGGCATCCGTGGATGTTCCGCGCAAGTTCACGAGCGCGGGCGACTACGACCTTAATGTCGACGTATACCCGGACGGTACGCAGGCAAGCCGTAAAAATCTCACTGCGAAGTTGCATGTAAAACATACGCTGCCGGTGCATCCGGTAAAACCTCCAAGGCCTACTATGACTGGAAAGGGCCCTGAGGTTAGCCACGACGTTGTAGGCACTATCCGCCTTGTCAATTCCACCGGTCGGGAGACGACCGGTGTCACCGACAAAGAGACGTGTTTCATCGAGTGGACCGTAGGCAGCGTGACCCGCGAACCGTCGAACGGCGTGGATATCAGCGTCTATGTGGACAACGACAGAAAAGACCATAAGGTCGTTGATATCGGTCCGAATCCAGCCGGGACCTCCGGACTGGTCTACAACGTGAAGTTCCCCGCCGATAATCATCCGCATTCCATATTGCTCTCTATCGATGACGACAAGAGGATCAAGAAGGATATCGCCGTGACGCGGGCTGAAACGGAACATTATAACGTTGAGGGCAGTCTGATACTCAAGAGCCAGAACGGCACCATGCCCATCTTCTATGACGATGTGAATATGTATAAAATAGAGTACACGATCAAAAATAACGGCCGTGAAGAGATCCGAGGCCTTCCTATGCAGATAAAAATCAATGATACGCCAAAGAGGGAGCGCGATATCTA
>CAZYZC010000047.1:0-7951 GCA_964650985.1 uncultured Planctomycetia bacterium
TCGAATTCTTTTATGGCTCCGGCCTTGAAGGCCTCCTGGTTCGCGTGGACCATCGGATCCGGCGTGACGATGTAACCCCTTTTCTTCAGTTCCTTGGCGCGCTCAAGGGAACTCACCTTTATTTCTCCGCCTATGCATTTTGCGCCCTGGCCCCATTTGAGCTCGATCGTCTCGAGCTTATGCTTTTTTTGGACATACTCAGCGACCCCGAGCCTGGTATCCTCGACGTTCATCTGGACGAGGATCTCGCCATAACCTTCGTGATACCTTTTGTACACCTCGATACGTCTGTCCATATCGGGGGCCGATACTATCTTGCCTTTTGAATCGAGTTTTAGTTTCGGGTCGATGCCGCAGACATTCTCGCCGCATACAATGGTGATCCCGGAGATGGCGGCGCCGATCGCGAAGTGCTCCCAATTCTTGCGCGCTATCTCAGTCGAACCAAGAGCTCCGGTGAATATCGGAAGCCGCATTTTTACTTTTTTATCCCAACCGTATTCGGTAGCCGTATCTACCGACGGAAAGGTTGCCGTATCGGGGGTGCCTTCCACGCCCTTCGGTAAGCCTCTTGCGCCAGCGGCATAACCCTGTATATTCAAATGTGAGTAGTCCACAGGATAATCTTTATCGCCGCCGGCCGTTATCTCCCCGAAAGGTCCGGGATATATAACGTCCCTACCCCTGAATGATGATTTAAATACCTCACAATTTCCCCTGCACGATTCAATGCATCTCGAGCATAGGCCCGAACTTGGAACCACATCTTTAGAACGATTAAAAGTCCTTGAGGCGTCATTACCCCCGGGGCAACGCAGATTCATTTGCTACCTCCCTTTTTATTTTGTGCAGATATTGCCTAATCTTTAGGCTAAAGCGAGAAAAAAAATAGAACCTTTTCCATATTAGCACCGTAAGATAATCTGTCAAGAAATTTTCCTCAGGTACGAGATGACGGATCCTGCGGCTTTCTTAGCCATTCCCATCGCCTCTATTACCGTGCCCTCACCTCCCACTATATCTCCTCCGGCGTAAACGCCATCTATAGAGGTCTCCATCGTATCCTTGTTAACGATAACGTCGCCGTATTTATCCGTTTTAAGCTCCGGCGTCGCGTTTATCAATACCTGGTTTGCTTTTAGCCCCGTTGCTATTATCGCAATATCGCAATCGGATTCAAATTTACTTCCTTCCATCGGCACCGGCCTGCGCCTGCCCGAAGAGTCCGGCTCTCCGAGCTTGCATTCCAGGCAGCTCAATTTTTTTACAAGGCCTTTATCATCCCCTGTGAATCCCACAGGCTGGACGAGAAATTTAAACTTTACGCCCTCTTCCTTGGCGTGCTCGATCTCAAGGCGCCTTGCCGGCATCTCTATCTCGGTCCGGCGGTAGAATATGGTGGTATCTGCCGGTATCCCGGCTATCTTCTGCAATCTTAGGGCCGAGCGCGCCGCATCCATGGCCGTATTGCCGCCTCCTATGACTACCATATGTTTACCTATATTGACGGGTGTGTGAAACTCGGGAAATTTATATGCCGACATCAGATTGACACGCGTCAGGAATTCGTTAGCCGAGTAGACGTTACAGAGGTTCTCTCCGGGTATGCCTAAGAATGACGGGCATCCGGCTCCAAGGCCTAAGAATATCCCGGCATAACCCTCGTTCTTCAGGTCACTTATAGTTTTAGACTTTCCTATTATAATATTCGGCACCAGTTCCGCGCCGAGCGTCTTTAGATAGTTTATCTCAAAGTCCAGGATATTGCGCGGCATCCTGAATGGCGGTATTCCGTAGCGAAGAACTCCACCGGTCTTATGAAGACTTTCGAATACTACAACCTTTACGCCGGCTCTTGCCAGCTCTCCGGCGAAGCATACCCCGGCAGGCCCGGAACCAACTACGGCGACTTTGAATTTCGATAGCTTCGGGTTAACATTAACCGGTATGGAACAGCCGTTTTTCATTCCATAGTCGCCTATAAATCTTTCGAGGAAGTGCACATTTATGGCGTTACCGGAAGCAAATGGCTCGCCCTTCTTTGTGAATACGCAGGCCTTCCTGCACTGGTATTCGGCCGGACATACCCTGCCACATATTGACGGGAAGTCGTTCTTTTCGCGTATCTTGAAGTAAGCGCCTTTATAGTCTTTATTTGTAATGCAGGATATGAAGCCCTTTATGTCTATCCCTACAGGGCATCCCTGGCTGCAGACGGGGTTCTTGCACTGCAGGCATCTGGCGGCCTCGGCAAGGGCTTCGGATTCGTTGTAGCCGAAGACGACCTCATCGAAGGTCTTCGAGCGCAAGTCGCTCGCCATCTCTCTTACCTTTACCGGCTCTTTTTTCATATCTCGACCTTGATCTTAATATAAGTTATGCACAGTTGCAGGCTACTAAAGTTTGTTAAGCTTACAGATGTGGATCTCTTTATCCTTATATACGTTATTGCGCTTCGTGAGTTCATCCCAGTCGACAGCCCCGGCGTCAAACTCCGGCCCATCTACGCAGGAAAACTTCACCTGCCCCGCTACGGTAACCCGGCAGCATCCGCACATCCCGGTAGCGTCTACCATTAGAGCGTTGAGTGACACGAGCGTCTTTACCCCGTACGGTTTTGTAACAGCGGCGGTCCGCTTCATCATGGGTATGGGGCCGACCGAATAGACCAGGTCGTATTTGGACCTCTCTAGCAGTTCGTCCAGTATGTCTGTCGTAAAGCCCTTCCTTCCGTAAGAGCCGTCATCGGTCGCGACTAAAAATTCGTTGGATACGGCCTTCAGCTCTTTTTCGAGTATCAGTATGTCTTTGGTGCGCGCGCCCAGGATCGTAGTGACGTTGTTGCCGGCAGCCTTTAACGCCGCGGCAACGGGCAGGATCTCGGCAATACCTACGCCGCCGCCCACTATTATCACCTTGCCGTATTTCTTTATATTGGTCGGGTGTCCAAGGGGCCCGACCATCGAATATATCGATTCACCTGCGCTCATCTTGCCTAAAAGTTTTGTGGTGAGTCCCGCTTCCTGGAATATTATGGAGACGCTGCCGATTTTTAAGTCGCTTTCCACTATGGTAAGGGGGATACGTTCGCCGACTTCCAAAACCATTATAGCCACGAATTGCCCCGGGCGGGCGCTTCCGGCTATCTCGGGAGCCTCGATAGACATGCCTGTGACCTTAGTCCCCGATATGTCCGTGAGTATGTTTTTTGAAATTATTTTGTTCATATAAAAAAAGAAGACGTTCTTCCTCACTTACGGAAGGACGTCTTTGTCCTGTTCTTAAGTTAAATTATGATGCTTAAATTTGATGCAATATATGATACAGGAACGCTCATAATATGTCAATTATTTTATTCCTGCTTCCTTCACCCCGTACGATGGCTATCCGCGTCTTTGGTACGCCGAAATGCCCGCCCAATACCTTAATAAGTTCGGCGTTGGCTTTACCCTCCTTTGGCGGAGATTTTACCCGCACCAAAAATTCCTTCTCGCCGGTCTTTTCGATCGACGCTATCTTGGAGCTCGGTTTGATCTTTACGGATATACGCACCCAACACCTTTAAAGTTATTATATGAGAAAACGACTACTAAATTTTCCTACGAAAAATTTAGTGCCTACGGCTGTTAGGTAGCTTAGTGCCTACGGCTGTTAGGTAGCGCTGAAGGCTACCATTTCCCCGTCTTCGCATGTTTGGCTTTCGGGAAATCTTTTATGACTTTCAGTGATTCGCACAGTTCGGAATCAGAAAGTGCCGAGCCTTTCAGCTGTCCGGAAAGATACTTTTCATATCCCACGAGATCCAGGAGGCCATGGCCTGAGTATCCGAATAGTATGACCTTCTCCTTGCCTTCTTTTTTGGCCTTCATGGCCTCATCTATTGTACAAGCGATCGCATGGCTCGTCTCGGGCGCGCAGATAGAACCTTCCGTCTTTGCCCATATCATCGCGGCCTCATAACCTTTTAGTTGGTCGTAGGATTGCGGTTTTGCAAGCCCCTCCACGACACACTGGCTTACCAGGGGCGCCATTCCGTGATATCTTAAGCCACCCGCGTGTATCGGCGCCGGCACGAACGCGTGACCAAGCGTATGCATCGGTAGTAGCGGAGTCATACGTGCCACGTCGCCGTGGTCGTAGGTGAAAGGGCCTCTCGTCATCTTCGGGCAGCTTGCCGATTCCACAGGTATTATATCAATATCCGCGCCGTTAATTTTGTCGGATATGAATGGGAACGCGAGGCCTGCGAAGTTTGATCCGCCGCCGGCGCACCCTATAACTATATCCGGCATCTTCTCTCCTGCCAGCGCAAGCTGTTTTTTGGCTTCGAGGCCTATAATTGTCTGGTGCAGTAGTACGTGGTTTAATACGCTTCCAAGAGCATACCTCGTCGATCCAGTTTTATCCGTAACGGCCGCCTCTATCGCTTCGCTTATCGCTATACCGAGCGAACCCGGCGTATCCGGATACTTCCTTAATATATCGCGTCCGGCGTTAGTTTCGTTTGAAGGGCTGGCTATACACTTCGCGCCCCATACCTGCATCATCGCTTTTCGGTAAGGCTTCTGATCGAAGCTTATGCGTACCATGAATACTTTGCAGTCGATCCCCACGCGGCCGCAGGCAAACGCTAAAGCCGATCCCCACTGTCCGGCACCCGTCTCAGTCGTAAGGTGTTTTATGCCGAACTGCTTGTTATACCAGGCCTGCGGAACGGCGGTGTTTGGCTTGTGGCTTCCCGCAGGGCTCACGCTTTCATCTTTATAGTAGATCCTCGCCGGTGTCTTAAGGAATTTTTCAAGATATGTGGCTCTTACAAGAGGCGCGGGCCTCCATATCGAAAGTATTTCGAGTATCTCTTCGGGAATGTCTATCCAGCGCTCCCGGCTCATCTCCTGCTCTATCAAATTCATCGGGAATACCGGCGCCAGACTCTCCGGCGTGACCGGTTTTCCGTCCGGCCCCAGCGGAGGCTGCATGGGCGTCGGCAGGTCGGCGGCCAGGTTATACCACTTTCTCGGGATATCTTCGTCTTTAAGTAAAAATTTTCTAGTTTTCATCTTACGCTCCTTTAATTAGTTTCTTCTCGAGCATCTCTATAGTCGATTTTAACGTCAGCACCACCTCGGAATACGCGCTTAATTTTGGTATGAACGCCTGTATGCCCAGTTTATTGGTGTCTTCGATCACCTTTGTGTTGGGATAGGCGGTGAACATTATAACCGGCAGCTTCTTATCCAGTTTTCGTATCTCTTTTAACGTAGTCACTCCGTCCATCTCCGGCATCATGTAGTCGAGTACCAGTATGTCGGGACTATTTTCCTTAACTATAGTAACGGCGTCTTGGCCGCAAGACGCTTTTATCGCGTTATACCCCCAGCTGGATATGCGCAGACTTATCAGCTCCAGGAAGTCCGGCTCATCATCTACAACCAGTACGGTGAGTTTATTCATATTTTCGATTTAGCTCTGCCAGGTATATTATATGTTTCTTCTCTTCTTCTATCAGTATCCGGACCTTCTCCGTGTGTGTCGGCTCCATGTACTTCAGAAGCTCATTAAAGAATAGAATCGAGTCTTTTTCAAAACCGATGCCGAATTGTATCGCTTCTTTCGGGCTTTTTACGTTATTTGAAAATTCTTTAGCTGAGACCTGGTTATAAAGGATATCATCCACGAGAGCCTTCATGTATTCGGCCAGTTCCCCCTCGTATGACTCCTGCGATTCATCTATCTTCACAGTATCGCGTATTGCCGCGAACTTTTGTATATGCTCATCTTCCCAATCCCTTAAGTGCGCGAAGAGCTTTTTCATGTCTGGCTCCTTGAAGACTTCAGAAACGCGCCCATAGAAATCGCGCCGTTTCTTCTCCTTCTCAATACCCATGTCGATGACTTCGGCGATGTTAAAGACGTTTGACATTTTATCCCTCCCGGTCCATACGTTAAGTATACTAATTTTCTTTGAATAGTCAATATTATGGCATATAATCAATATATGATATACGACAGGTTTCAGGAAGAAGCGATACGCCATATAAATGAAGGCCATTCGGTCATAGTATCGGCCCCTACCGGCGCCGGTAAGACCGCTATAGCCGAGCATGTCATCGAGGAAGCCCTTAAGGAGAACAGGTGCGTCATATATACCGCTCCGATAAAGGCGCTTTCCAACCAGAAGTTCCGCGATTTCCAGAAGCAGTATCCCGACAGGATCGGGATACTCACTGGCGACGTCTCGCTCAATGCCGAGGCGCCGATACTCATCATGACGACCGAGATATTCCGGAATAAGGTGCTCGACAGCCCCGAAAGCCTAAAAAAATATTCCTGGATAATATTCGATGAGGTGCATTATATAGATAACGAGGAGCGCGGCACCGTTTGGGAAGAGTCCCTCATATTCCTTCCGAACCACATGAATGTGCTCTGCCTCTCGGCGA
This sequence comes from uncultured Planctomycetia bacterium, assembly GCA_964650985.1. Lineage (GTDB taxonomy): Bacteria > Omnitrophota > Gorgyraeia > 2-01-FULL-45-10 > 2-01-FULL-45-10 > JAPLMF01. Next base: position 6,444 of record CAZYZC010000047.1, read on the forward strand.
CGATACCGAATATCGACGAGTTCGCCGCCTGGATAGCGTCTATACACAAGAAAGAAGTCCGCGTAGTCATCGAGAGCGAGCGGCCCGTCCCCTTACACTTCTTATTCCAGTGCCATAACAGGGTCTCGGATGACCTGAATTCTTTCCGCAGAGAGCACGGGTTCCATCCCAACAAGACGAACACCTTGATAAAATATGTCCAGAGCCAGAACGGCTTGCCGTGTATCTACTTCGTCTTCGGGCGCAGGCGCGCCGAGTACCTGGCCGAAGAGCTCTATAACCACAATTTTCTAACCCCCCAGCAGAGGAATGAGATCACGGCGCTTTACGATTCCTTATGTGAGAAGTTTGACTTAAAGGGCGAGCGCAGTGCCGTTGAGATGGGCCCGCTCATAGAGCGCGGCATAGCGTACCACCATGCCGGAATGCTGCCTACCTTAAAAGAGGTCATCGAGCGTCTATTCACAAGCAGGCTTTTAAAGGTAATATTTACTACCGAGACTTTCGCTTTAGGCATTAACATGCCGAGCCGCTCGGTCATATTCGACGAGCTGATGAAGTTCTACGGGACTTATACCAGGATCTTAAAGACGCGCGACTTTTACCAGATGGCCGGGCGCGCAGGCAGGCGCGGTATAGACAAAGAAGGTTTCGTTTATACCCGCATCAATCCGGGCCGGGTGCGTTTCGACGAGGTCAAACGCGTGATATACGGAAAGCCTGAGGATGTCCGGAGCCAGTTTAACGCCTCATATGCCACGCTCCTCAATCTGTATGAGAAGTACAAGCAGGATCTCTTCAAAATATACCCCCTCTCTTTCCACTTCTTCCAGACGAAGCCGCACCAGCAGAAAGAAGCGATGAGGCTCATGACGGCTAAGCTCGACATCCTAAGAGAATTTGAGCTCATCGCCGGAGACGAGCTTACCGAGAAGGGTAAGTTCGCCAAGGCCGTTTATGGATATGAGCTCCTATTGTCCGAGCTATACGACGTCGGTCTCTTTGAAGAGCTTGATGAGGCGGGCCTAGGCGTCGTCGCGGTCTCTGTCATGTTCGAGCCGCGTAAGAACCAGAAGATCGAGTTTATCTCCAAGATGGCGGGTGAGATCAAAAAGGCCTGCGACCATTCCTACGAGCGGGTAAAAACACGCGAGATCAGGCACGTGATCCGCCCGTTATCGAAGGCGCCGCACTTCAATCTTTCGAAGGCCATGGAGGCGTGGATTAAAGGCGCGCCGTTCAATAAAGTGCTCCAGCACACCGATTCCGATGAGGGCGAGGTCATCCGCTACTTCAGGATGTCGATCCAGATCCTGCGTGAGATTAAAGACGCGCCCATATCCCCTGCCCTTTCCGGGCGCATATCTAACACGATCCGCCTCATCAATCGCGGCGTCGTCGATGCAGAGAAACAGTTGCGCGAGAGTTAATAGTCCGCAGCATACTTTCGAAGCACTCTAATTAAACTTTTCGGGTCCTGCCGCGGGTTCGCCTTTTAGTACTCCTGC
>CAZYZC010000048.1:0-7744 GCA_964650985.1 uncultured Planctomycetia bacterium
TTAGGTATACTTCATAGCACCCCGGTCCAACGGGTGCGCCCTTATACAAAGATGTGTAAGGGCATATTAGTCCGTATCAATAAAGTATAATTGGTAACAAATGAAAGTGTGGGTGGTGTTCTATGCCAGAAGATAATCTCTTCACGGTTCAGGAATTGGCCACTTATCTTAGGATGAAGCCCGTCACCATTTATAAGCATGCCAAGGCGGGCAAGCTTCCTTGTTTTAAGGTAGGCGCCAAATGGCGGTTTAAGAAGACGACCATAGACCGCTGGATCGCTGAACAGGAAGAACACGAAAATAACGGACGTTCCTGATACCCGGTGTAGTGCTTAGCCGGGTATTTGTTTGTTATGGCGATGCATCGGATAGGTGAATAAGGTAAATATGGATATTAAGGAAGGGGGTTACAGTAAGATGGGTATAGTTAAGTCATACAAAACTATAATATTTGTTTTAGGGGTTATTATTTTTCTGAATTTTACTGAGACTGCTTATGCCGCTAATGCTTCGCGCATGCTTGGATTCAGCCCTAGGGATCAGGGTATGGCAGGTGCTACCACCGCTTCTTCAGAGGATACCTCATGCTTGGTCAAAAACCCGGCCGGACTCGTGAGAATAGGCAACAGGATCGATGCTTCATATGAGAATATCATTCTTCACGGCGTGACGATGAATACTGAAGGGCCTAGCCAGCCCGCACTTGGAGATGCCTCATACGCAAATAATGGGGTGGGGCAGAAAAGCAATATAAATTATATACCAGGCGTCAATGCGGGCATAAGCTATCGTATACCAAACACGGGCAGATATCCCATATCTGTCGGCATGGGAATGTTTACGATTGGGGGCATGGCAAATAACTATTCGCGTTCCAGACTTAATCCTGCGTTAATGGCCAACGGTGGCAATTATGACAAGATGTTAGATTTAAGAACTATAAGGTTTGCACCGGGTGTAGCGGCCGCATTTAACGATAAACTCTCTTTTGGCGCCACAGCTAATATAGATATACAGGCATTACGGACCAACTTGGCGCACAGTATAAAAGGCGCTCTTGCGCCCCCGCTTTTCGCAGAAACATCCGGCGGAGGTAAGTGGGACATTACAGCGGGCGCAGGCTTTACCTTGGGTCTTCTTTATAAATACAATGATATGCTTAGTCTGGGAGTTGCCTACGAAAGCCATGGATGGCAGCAATATCATCGTAAATATATGGATTGTCTTCCTTTTATAGATGAGCCGCCAATAGTAAGTGTAGGTATTTCCATTAAGCCTATAAAGAACCTCGAGCTTACATACGATACCCGTTATATCAACTGGACCAACGTAAAGCTTGCAAGAAACTCGCCTGATAGCGGAGGCTTTGGATGGAGAGATCAATGGGTATTTGCCGTTGGCTCTGAATATACTACTCTCGGGGACAAACTTAAATTGCGGCTCGGGTATAACTACGGTAAATCTCCTATACAGCACAATGTTATATTTGCCAATGCCCTTATGCCGGTAATCTTAGAGCACCATTTTACTACAGGTTTTTCGTATTTAATTACAGACAATACGTCTTTGGATTTTGCATGGGAGCATCATTTTAGTAATGCAATGACAGACTCCGGCGGTGACAGTGCGGATCTTATCGGCACAGGGACAAAGGTGACCGGCGCGGCCGACATCATAACCGCCGGTTTGGGGTATAAGTTTTAATACAAAAGCCAGAAGGAATAAAGTATGCATTTAATATTAAAACGGGAAAGTATAAAAAATGAGTCTTGAACTTAACGGAATTAAGGATTCGAGAAATTCTCCACTGAGTTTGGGGATAAGCTCAATAGAAACCTCTCTTAGCACAAAGATCAAGCTATATAAAAGAAGAGCCGATGAGGTAGAAAAATATTTGAACAAGCACCCTGATGAATGGGGTAGGTTCCAGCACGAATTTAACTCAGAGGTTGATAGTATTTTTCGGGATATAATGGAGTATGAGAAAATTAATTTGAGTAAGGGCAACAGCGAAAAAGTTTATAAACTGAAGAAGCTGTTCATTAATAAACTCAGAAGATTATTCATGAGAAAGGATTATAGCGTATGGAGTATAAATAAACCATTTGGCTATGCCGGTGATTATAAAATAATAGACGACATTTATAAAAACGAACCTAAAACAACAGGGTTTGACAGATTGTTTGATAATTATTACCAGATGAGCGCGATTTCTGTCGGCGTAAGGAATCGAAAGGAAGATTTTAAAAAAATTATCAGTAATTTTGTAAAAAAGAGTAACAAAAAAATAATAAGAGTAATGAGTCTCGCTTGCGGCCCATGCAGAGATATACAGGAGTTATTATCGCATAATATGCTTTCAGGCAAAGAGGTGTTATTTGATTGTTATGACGTTGAAGAACGTGCTTTGGAATATGCGAAAAATCTGGTGGGGTCGTTTTCAAACGTCACTTTTACCGTGGAAAATGTGCTTAGGTTAGCCGCAACAAGGCATATTACTTCCAAGATAGAAAAGAGATACGATATTATTTATTCAACCGGATTATTTGATTATCTAAACAGTAAAGTTGCCACGAGACTTATCGAAAACCTAAGATTGCTGTTAAAAATTGATGGGATGCTTGCTATTGCGAGCGTTAGAAACAAATATAGCAATCCGTCGGTTCATTATATGGAATGGGCAGGGGGCTGGAATCTTATCTATAGAGATGATGATGAATTTAAGAAGCTTTTTATTGAAGCTGGGTTTAGGAGCGATGAGTTACGAGTACAATATGAGCAACGAGGAATTATGGTCTATATCATTGCAACCAACGCACGCGATTTAAATGGTAAAACTAAATAGATGAACTCTAGCAACATTTACTATCCTATCTCTGGGTTAATTAACGCCGTCACGAGTATTATTCTGGGTATTTTAGTATTAGCTAAGGACAGATGCAATATTGTGTACAAAACATATGCATTGTTTTGTTTGAGCATTGCAATATGGAGTGGTTTTTATTTTGCGTGGCTATCTACTGATAACATAACGCTGGCTCTTTTTTATTCTCGCGGTTTCATGGCCGGAGCTATTTTTATTCCGATTTTTTATCTGCACCATGTTTGTTCTCTACTTAATCAAATAGACAAGCAAAAAAAAGTCATTATAGCGTCGTATATGTTTGGGATTTTATCATTGGCTTGTGATTTCACGTCGTATTATATACCGAACGTGATCCCTCGGTTGTCATTTAAGTTTTGGCCTTCAGTAGGCCCTATTTTTAGTATTTTTCTGGTGACCTGGGGGTCCATAGTTATATATGGCGCATATCTGATTTTAATCGCATACAAAAAAGCTTATGGAATTGAAAAAAATCGATTGAGATATATGCTGATTGCAACTGTAGTTGGATGGGGAGGCGGCGCGACAAATTACCCGCTTTGGTACGGAGTGAGTATACCGCCATTTCTAAATATTTTGGTTAGTGCGTATGTTATTATCGTAGCCTATGCCATAGTTCGTCATCAATTAATGGATATAGATGTATTTGTAAAGAAAACCCTTGTTTTTGCCGGTCTTCTTGCCGCAGTCTTTGCGATGTTAGTGCTGCCTACTTTAATTATACAGGAGTACCTTTTACGAACCGCAAGTACTAGTGGAAAACTTGTCGGCTTAGCTATAAGCGGTATTGTAATCATCTTCACCATGCGCCGCATTGAGAATTTCCTAACCAATGTGACCGACAAATACCTCTTCCAGAAGAAATACGATTATAAGGAGCTTCTTAAGACGTTCACGACAGAGGTTCTTACAGTATTAGAGTTGGATAAACTGGTAAATCTTACTATAGATAAGCTTACCAATATAGTGAAGATGAAGTCTGCTGCAGTCCTGCTTTTCGACGATGAAAAGCAGCAGTTTAACGTAATGGCGTCCCAGGGCATAAAAGATTCATCGGTAACGCTCGTGCGGCCTGACGGTATTGTGACGTTCATGGACGAGACGCATGGGTATGTCCTCGTAAGCGAATTGCGCGGGAAGAACGTATCTATACCAGATTCCATTCAGGAGATCATAGATAAACTTAATGCCGAGCTTATCATACCGATGGTGCTGCACGAAGAGGTTATAGGCGTCTTATCGCTCGGCAAGAAGAAGTCCGATGAGAATTATACGCAGGATGACCTGGATATACTGCTGCCTTTAGCCAAGACGCTTGCCATAGCGATATCGAACGCCGAGCTATTTATTGAACTCGGAAAGACACAGGCTGAGGCCGCCCAGAGGGAGAAGATGGCGGTAATAGGCACTCTTTCGGCCGGGATAAATCACGAGATATGTAATCCCCTGGGAATAGCCCGCGGCCAATGCGAAGCGTTTCTTCTGAATCTAAAGGACGGTCTTTATAAGAGTAAGACAAGTGAAGAGTTGATAGAAAAAGCCAAGGATATTATGGCTAAAGTCATAAAGGAAACCGATAGGGCTACGGCCATTACCAAGAAGCTCTCCGGATTCGCGAAGCCGTCGAAAGGAGAGGCGGAGATCGTCCATATAGATAAGGAGCTCGATGAGGTATTCGGCCTGGTGGGATACGAACTGAAGCTTGAGAAGATAGAATTTCATAAGAATATCCAAAAGGATGTTCCGGACCTTTTTGTCGATAAAAAGCAGTTCCAGGAGATCCTCTTCAACCTTATGCGGAACGCCGGCCAGGCTATAGGTGAAAAGGGCCGGATCACGATCACCGCGAAAGAGGAGACGGGGAATGTCTTTATCGATGTTCAGGATACGGGATCAGGTATACCCGAAGACAAGATCAAACAGCTGTTCAATCCGTTCTTTACTACCAAGGATCCCGGAATAGGGACAGGGCTGGGGCTATTCATAGTCCGCCAGGTCGTAGAGAAGAACGGCGGCAGAATATATCTTAAAGAGACAAAAGTGGGCGAGGGAACAACATTCAGGCTGGAGTTTCCCGCAGCTTCCAGAGAGGGTTCGAGGGTAAGTAAATGACCAAGCCGAGGATAGTCGCCATAGACGATGAGCCGGAATTCATAGATATGCTCGAGAGTTACTTTGGTCTGCGCGGGTATGAGATAAGTGTAGCCGTGCGGGGCGCTAAGGGCATCGAGCTGGTCAGGGAGAAGGCCCCGGATGTGGTCCTCATGGATCTCAAGATGCCGGGAATAGACGGAGATGAGGTTTTGAAACTGCTGAAATCGATGAACCCGTCGCCGAAGGTTATATTCATAACCGCTTATGACGACGGCGGAAAGACCAAGGCGCGGCTCTTAAAGATGGGCGCATGTGCCTGCCTCGATAAGCCGATATCCTCATTAAGGGATCTCGAGGAGACTGTCAACAAGGCGGTATCCAACTAGAACGGAGCTATAAAATGTCCAATAGAAAGATCCTCGTTGTGGATGATGAGCTGGATATATGCGACTTCGTTAAGAACTTTTTTCAGGAGAGAGGATACGATGTATTGACCGCTTTGAGCGGGGATGAGGCGCTGGCGTCGGTTAAGGCCAACCGCCCGGAGCTGGTACTTCTCGACATAAAGATGAAGGGGATGGACGGCATAGCGACCTTAAGACATCTAAAAGAAATAGACAGGGATCTTAAAGTGATAATGGTGACAGCGCTGGCTGACCAGGACAAGATGGACGAGGCGTGTAAACTGGGCGCGTGCGAGTATATAACAAAGCCCCTCGTCCTCGATCATTTGGAGCAGACCGTAGAAAAAAACCTAAGGGAGATCAAGGTATAATCATGGATAAAAAGAAAGACCCGAGCTGGGCAAAATTCCAGAATTGGTTCGTAGAGAAGCTCGTGACAAAGGACGGCGGGATATCGCCGATCCCGCACGATAACGAAAAACCGCTGACGAAATCCTCCTCCAGGCAGCTGCCTCCCGAGAAGTACGACTATCAGGCGTTCCTCGAAAAGGCCTCGAGGACCATGATAAGGTTCAAGAAGCCGGAGCACCTTATCAAGATGATAGTTCGCAATATAGATGAGCAGCTCAAGGTCACCCATACCGCGGTGTTATTGTACAAGGAAGACAGAAATGCATATATTCTTATAGATTCTAAGGGCTCTGAAGGGCTAAAGATACCCATAGGTTTTATAAAGCTCGCTACGGATAATCCTCTCATAAGCGTATTCAGCGAAAAACAGAGCTATCTCGTGTCCGAGACCGGGATATTGCGCTATGATGATATAATCACGAGCCTGCGCAACCGTAATATACTGGAGCACCAGGCGAACCTTTACGACAAGCTCCTTCTTATAAAGAAGCAGATGGATCTGACGAAAGCGAATATCTGCGTTCCGTGCTATTTTAAGAGGGATCTCCTGGGGATACTCGTACTGGGCGAGAAGATCTCCGGAGAGCCTTTCAGCCGCGAGGAGATGGGCTTCTTCGTAACGCTGGCAAACGACGCCGCAATGGCCATAGCCAACGCCCAGCTTATCGAAAACCTCCAGCAGAAGGTGGAGGAGGTCAAGGACCTTTATGTGCGCGAACACAGGATATTCATACATACGTCCATTGCGCTTGCGGCGGCCATTGACGCCAGGGACCAGTACACCCACGGCCACACCGAGCGCGTTACCAATTATTGCCTTTCGATAGCCAAAGAACTCTACGGCATACCGGAGATAGGGAACTATAAGAACTTCCGCGAGACCCTGCAGATATCCGCGCTCCTTCACGATATAGGCAAGATCGGCGTTCCCGACCACATACTGAATAAGAGCGGCCGGCTTTCGCCGGAGGAATTCGAGGAGATAAAGAAACACTCGGTTATAGGAGCGACGATCCTTCATCCTATTAAAGAACTGGGGGATGTCGCAAAGGAGATACGCCATCACCAGGAGTGCTATGACGGTTCCGGATATCCCGACGGTATAAAGGGCAATAACATACCTTTGATCGCGAGAATCATAGCCGTGGCCGACGCATTCGACGCCATGACCAGCAACAGGCCTTACCGTAAGAGAAAGACGGTAGAGGAGGCATTATTTGAGCTGAAGCGCTGCTCCGGCGCCCAATTTGATCCTGTCATAGTCAGCGCCTTCCTGCTGGCGTACGAAAAAGGGCGGATTCTTACCAACGGTACAGATCATAATAAATATTAACAAATAGGTTTATAATGCCGGCGGGGTTGTGACGGATACCAGACGCGCTTCGCCGGATCCGGTGTTTCGGAAATAATGGGGCAGGGAAGACTCAAAATACAGCGAGTCGCCCTTTACGAGGTCGTACTTATTCTCCCCGATATTCGCTTCGACTTTTCCTTCCAAAAGATAGACGAATCTTTCGGAGCCGCTTTTAGTCTCCTCGCTATGCGTTCTCCCGGACTTGCCGATCTTTATGAGGATGGGCATCATCTTCTTGTTCATGAAGTTCGAGGCGAGCATTTCTGAGACGGCCTTGTTGTCATGTACGAAGACATCGGCTCTTAGGGCCCTGGGGCGGAGCTCCACGGTCTTCTTTGAGGCCGACAGGTCCTTATAGAGGTCGGGAAGATTGGTCTCGAGAGCCTTGCATATCTTCATGTGGCTTTCGAGAGTACCGGTCATCCTGCCGTTCTCCATCCGGCTTAAAGTGGCAAGCGCCACGCCGGACTCATTCGACAGCTCCAGAAGGGTCATCTTCCTCGTTTTGCGTAGTTTATGGATTATCTCGCCTACGTGCATTGAGGTCAAGTCTTTTTTTTCCTGTAAAATCTCATCCGCGTATCACTCCGTTTTTTA
>CAZYZC010000049.1:0-3037 GCA_964650985.1 uncultured Planctomycetia bacterium
CTTAGCGCCGCTAATCCGGAAGCCTACCTTAACAGGGGGCTTACATACGCGCGTAATGGAAAATTTGACGATGCCATTGCGGATTACAATAGATCCATAAAGCTTGATACTAAAAATGCGGAAAGCTATTTATCCCGTGCTATTTCATACGCTAATAAGAAGCAATCTGAAAAGGCCATGGCCGATATCGATAAAGCGATGGAGCTAAAAAAAGAATATCCGGAAGCCTACCTTAATAGGGGCAACCTGTATTTTAATGACGGTCACAATGATACCGCTATTTTAGACTACAATAAGGCTTTGGAGTTGAATGGACAATACGCGGAAGCATACTTTAATCGCGGCATAGTTTATGCCAGAGAGGGCGATTATGCGCAGGCGATATGCGATTATACGAAAGCATTAGATCTAAGGCCTGATTGCGGCGAAATATTTTTTAACCGGGCCAATGCGCATTTAAACCAGGGCGATTATGATCGCGCAATAGCTGATTTTACCAGAAATATAGCCTCAAAGAAAGATATAGATTCCTACACGAACCGTGGTATAGCCTATGCCAAAAAAGGCCTTTCCGACGAGGCGATAGCAGATTTCAATAAGGCGTTGGAAATTAATCCAAGATCCGCGCAGGCGTTTTTTAACCTTGCCCTTGTTTATGACAGCAAGATCCAGTATGAGGAGTCTCTTAAGTGCTACGCTAAAGCGATAGATATAAATCCCAGGTATGTCGAAGCTTATCTTAACCGCGGCATCGTATATTCAAATAGAACCCAATACGATAATGCCATGGCGGATTTTAATAAAGTCATGTCCATAGATCCAAAAAACGCCGAAGCCTATTTTAATCGCGGGCTTGTCTACGATAATCAGGGAAATTATGATAAAGCCCTGCTTGATTATGGTAGGTTCATTGAGCTTAACCCCAGTCATATGTCCGGTTATATAAATCGCGGCATAGTTTATGTGAAGAGAGGTATGTACGATCAGGCGATAGATGACCTTGATAAAGCGACACAGGCCAACCCTAAATCCGCAAGCGCTTATTTCAATAAGGCTCTCGTTTGCGAAAAAGCGGGGCGCATGGATGACGCTATTGAAGCATATGAAAGTTTCATTAAGTTCGCCACCCCCCGATTAGCCACTTATATCGAAGGAGCCAAGGATCGCATCGCCGAATTAAAGAATTTTACAAGCCGCTAGAGTCAATCAGGTTCCCGTCGGTGTTAAAAAACAAAAAAGTCGGTTATAGTCAATTGACTATCGGTGCATATGTGTTAGACTATGAAGTAAGGGAAGTAGTTAGAATACAAAGATTGATTATTGTGCCATCTTGAGGAGAAAGACTTGAAAATATTAAAGATAATTTTGGCTCTGTCCTTAGCGCTTCAGTATACAACAGATTTTGGATACGCTGGTTCTGCAACTAACCTTCTGGGAATAACTGAACAAACCGGGGTTATGGGTATGGGGTATCAGACCCAGCAGCAGAATTCGACACAAAATCAACAGCAAAACCTGCCAGAAATCAACATTCCCGGACGTGGATATATTAATCCAGCCGCTGTAGCTATAGCCGATTCAGGAGCTACCGCCACAGTTACGCCTACGTCGCGCGGACTCCTTATGAACTACAGCACCGGAGACAGGGGCTGGGTTGGCTGTGGATTTGACTATGGCGATACTCCCGCAGACCTTTCTACCGTTATGGATTTAATAGTAGGCCTTAAAGGATCCCCGGGGCGGGTAAAATTGGAGATCAAGGATTCCAAGAACAAATCGTCATTCGTTTATCTCGACAGCATAAAGCCCGATGTGGAGCAGCTTTGGATGATACCGCTCGATTATTTCAGAGCTAACGGCGTTGATCTTTCCAAGGTGAAGATGATTAATTGCATTGTGGAAGGAATTAATCAGAATGGGACGCTGGAATTCAATAGATCCATGGCTCCGATGTGGATCTCACCGTCATCGGCTTTAACAGCTCAGGATATAAATTTACCGTCCATGGGTTTGAACAGCCCGGGGCCCATGTCCCTTTTACCTGATTCCATCGAAAACAATAGTTCCCCGAGTACGGGGACGACAACGCTTACAGGTAGAGGACTGCGTTTTGATTATACAACAGGCACTAACGACAATGCTTGGGCAGGCGCGTCATTTAGTTACGATGATCTTACTACAGGCACTATTGCGAATCCTATAAAGGAGTATATTGATATAGCCGCTTCCCTGAAAGGTTCGCCTCTTGTTGTGGGGATAAAAGGCTCCTCTTCGAAAATTAAGTTTGAACTTGTTGACAACCAGAATAAGAGTGCAAGCGTTTTACTCGAAGGCGTAGATTCATCTGTAGAAAAATTCTGGGCCGTTTCTTTAGATAATTTTCAGGGCGTGGATTTAACCAAGATAAGCTATGTAAATTTCATTGTGGATGGCAGTAATGAAACAGGGATTCTCGAAGTAAATCGTTTTCCCGTATCCGTGAGCTTGTTACCCGACGCGACAAAGTCGGCCGGTGATATAAATATCCCCACAGAGGGATTGGTGGTCCCGGCAGGCGTGACGGTCAATCCGTCAAGCGCCACAGCCGCTCTTACCGGCACAGGCCGCGGCATATCGGTAGCTTATAATACCGCGGCAGGAGATAACGGCGGATGGGCGGGAGCGGGATTCTCATACGACACCGATCCTAAGACGGCTCTCTTAGAGAGCAAAGACTTCTCAGGCCTCTCAAATCTCATATTCGGCATTACATGCACGTCCCCAACCGTAAAACTTGAACTCGTCGATTCTGATGGAAACACATCAGCGATATATCTGAATAACGTGTCAAATACTACAGAGACATTCTATTCGGTTGGCTTATCAAAGCTCGTAGGCAGCGCGGACTTAAAGAAGGTATCCTTTATCTATATAGTGGTAGAAGGCGACAACAAGACGGGCACATTAACTATAAATAAACTGAAAGTCTCAAACGCCGTAAACCCCGACGCGACAAAGTCGGCCGGTGATATAAATATCCCCACAGAGGGATTGGTGG
>CAZYZC010000049.1:3137-7620 GCA_964650985.1 uncultured Planctomycetia bacterium
GAAGGTATCCTTTATCTATATAGTGGTAGAAGGCGACAACAAGACGGGCACATTAGAAATCAATAAATTTGCTGAATCGGTTTGGATACAGCCCTTATCGCCTCTATTGACGACATCGGACATAAATATACCCGGTACTCCCGGGATTACGTCGGTGAGTCCAACAGGAGCTACGGCAAATGTGACAGCCACAACCCGCGGTGTGAATTTAGAGTACGACACAGCTTCTGCGGGATGGACCGGCGGCGGATTCTCATATGACGACTTCAGCACGCAATACGTAGAAACATATGATTTCAGCGGCATTAATAACATTGTGGTGGGATTAAAGGGCACGCCTTCAGAAGTTTATATGGAGATCGTAGATAGCGTTGGTAATAAGGCCTCTTTGGAACTTGTTGGAATAAGCTCCACCAAGGAAAACATCTGGTCGATGGACATGTCTTTGTTTGTCATCCAGGGTGTGGATCTCACCAAGGTTTGTTTTATGTACTTCATTGTTAAGGGCGATAATAAATCGGGTACCTTAGAAATCAACAGGCTCGCTCCGAGCACGATTCCTCCGACACCCGAGATAGCCGCATCTACAACACTTGCTGTATCAGACATAAATATACCCGGTTCTCCCCGAGAAACCCCAATATCGGATAATGATGCTGTAGCCACCGTAGCCTTTACGCCAAGAGGAGCCACATTGACCTATGATACAAATACAACGGGCTGGGCAGGCGCGGGATTCACATACGATGACTTCACAACGACCGGCATTGAAACATACAATATATCATCTCTCACAGATCTCATACTCGGATTAAAAGGTACCCCCACCCAGGTAAAACTGGAAGTCATAGACAATTTAGATAAAAAAGCCACAGTTATACTTACAGGCATATCTTCCACCACCGAAAACGTCTGGGCGATACCTGTAACTACTCTCGCGAGCCAGGGCATAGACTTAAGCAATATAAGGATAATGTACCTCATAGTGGAAGGCGACAATGTATCGGGTACCTTAGAAATCAACAGGCTCGCGTCTTCATCTATTATAGGGCCTTCCACGACATACACTTTGGAAAATATAAATTTGCCTTCGGGCGGACTTTATTATCCCAATGTCGTGGCCGTTCCTGACAACGGTGTTACCTCGCAGGCCGAGGTCGCGGCTCACGGGATGACATTTGAATATAACACTAATATAGCCATAGATTCGGTAGCTAATTATACGACGCCCACAAACATAGCCCTTTCGATGACCGAGTGGCTATTGATAGCAAAAGGCGATCTGCAGGTTCCCGGAGTTTTACAGGATGACGCACTCGATACGTTGTCGAAATCGATCAACACTATCTACAATATACCCGATACCCAGAAATGGAACGGCTTCTACTATATCTACAATTTTTCTACAAATACATACGGCGATGTTATTTCCCAGGCGGATAATGGTAATCTCGCGGCCGCGCTTGCGGCAATAACAGGCGCGCTGCAGGGCGAGACGACGGGTAATCCCACCAAACAGGATATTGTCGATAAGGCCAAGGCGATACTTGACGGAATGGATTGGACAAAATTTGTTAATTCTACTACCAATAAGATGTATACCGCGCTAGATATAAACAAAAGTACCGGCATCGGTATTCCCCAAGGGTTCCCGTACGGCACGCCTTATTATGTGGATAACGTATTTGATGAATTCAGGCTTGGGATAATATTCGGGATAGTCCAGGATAATGTCGATCAGACAGCATGGACAAACATGTCGAAAAACATCACCACCTGTACGATTGATAACGGAGTAAACCTGACTACGCTGAAATCAGGCAATGGAGCGATGTTCCAAGCATTTTTGCCGAGCATATTTTTCAAAGAATCGGATTGGTCGAAGAATGCCGACGGCTCTTTGAATGGCTTTGGGGTAGCACTAAAGAATTTTGCTATTATTCAGGATTATGCGGCAAGGACAAACGGATTTTCGGGGCTCTTCTCAGCGGCGATGAATCCAGCCGTCGATGGCCAATATCGGGAATTTGGAGTGCCGGACCTTGCGGTATATCCGGCCCCGCGGAGTGCTTGCGCTCCTTATGCTTCGGCTCTTGCATATCTGGCAGATCCATCGCTTGCCATGACTTGGCTGAATTCTCTCTACGCTATCGGTGTCGATACGCCCTATGGTTTCAGGGATTCGATTACCGCTGACGGCGTTATGGCTAATCGCATGCTCGCGCTGGACGATGGTATGATCGTGTTGGCTTTACAGGGCAGTACCGTAGGAAATTATGTTGAGAATTATTTTAATAGCATTGGCAAACTCCAGATAGTTAAGGATCTGTATAAAAACACCTTGACCTTAAGCGACCAAACCGGTGCTGCTACGCCATTAACATCCGCTCAGGAAACGCTGCGCGACAGCATAGCAGTGGAACATTTTAATGCGTTTAAGAATATAGCCGATGCCCAAACGGGCTGGGTGTATGATCATTTTAATATTCATAGTGGATGGGCCGGAGCGGGATTCTCATATGATAACGGCGCCGACCTAAACGCTCTCGGTCAAAATATCATAATCGGCATAACAGGTGATAGTTCAAGAATTAAATTTGAAGTGGTCGATAACAATGGTAATAAGGCGTTTGTTTATCTTGACGGTATAAGCTCTACGCAGGAGAACATATACGCCATACCGTTATCATCGTTACAGGGAGTTGATTTAAGTAGTATCAAGACAATGTATTTTGTGATTGAAGGCGAAAATAAGACAGGCACGATAGAAGTCAGCAGATACGCAAATCCGATGTTAATAGAGTCTTCCTTGAGCTTAACCGCAAAGGATATTAATATACCGGGGCAGGGAGTAGGTTACCCCGCCATTCAGGGTATTGCGTCCACCACAAGTGTTATCAATGCTGAATCTACTGATAGGGGTATCAAGATAACTTATGATACACAGTCTGGCGGATGGATCGGCGGAGGATTTAGCTATACCGCGTCAGCGTCCGGGGCTGTAAATATAAGTTCCTATACACAATTAGTATTCAGTCTCAAGGGCAGCTCCGATATCAATGGCAGGATAAAATTTGAGATAAAAGATAGCAGTGACCGCTCGGCTTATGTATATCTGGATGGCATAGATCTAAACACGGAGAAGGTATGGGCGATACCCACCGCGTCTTTAGGCGGTGTAGATTTATCGAGCATCAAATATATGTATTTTATAGTCGAGGGCAATGATAGAGCTGGTACGCTATATGTGAACAGGGTAAAGGATAGCCAATGGATTCTACCCATAACAACTCCTCCTGATCCGACACCCAATTTACCGACTACAGACAGGAACATTTTCGCCGTAGCTTCTTCACCCGCGACGGCAGCAATAACTAATTCCAGCGCGAGCCAGTTTACACTTTCCTATAATACATCCACTGCCGGATGGGCGGGAGCTTCGTTTGGCTATAATCCTACGATTAATATGATGAGCGGTTTCGACAGGCTCGTCTTCAGGATGTCTGGCAGCGCCTCAAGGATTAAATTTGAGATTAAAGACGGTATTGGTGGAAAATACTCTCTGTACCTTGACGGCATAACAGATTTCAGCCAAACATGGAGCATTCAAAAATCACTTATAAATGGCATTGATTGGACAAGTATAAAAGAATTTAATTTTATTGTCGAAGGCACGAATCAGTCCGGGACATTAGACGTTACAGCCAATCCGTAGTTATAATTTTTTGATGGATGAAAAGACAGACCGTTATCTCATAGAATCCTGCATTAAAAAAGATCTTGCCTCCTGGGCCAATCTTGTAAAGAAATATTCCGGACTCGTCTACATATCGATAGAAAACCGTTTAAAAAAATACGGCCTGGATGTATCAAGCCATGATATTGAAGATATAAAACAGGATATATTTACCGATATCTGGAAAAACAAAAAACTATCGAATATTACAAATCGCGATGATATATCGTATTGGGTTGCCGTCCTCGCAGGAAATGCCGCCATAGAATATTTTAGAACTAAGGACGTGCGGCAATCAAAAAAGAACATATCGATTTACAGCAAAATAGGCGAACGGGATCTTGGTGAGCTCATTCCGTCGGAAAAGATAAACCAAAAGGATGAATTGGCTCAAGCTGAAACTGAAAGCAGAATAGAGGACGCGATCGAGACTCTTCCGAAAAAAGAGAAGATAATGATAAAATTGCACATAATGCATGATAAAAAATATCACGAGATAGCGGATATTATGGGCGTTCCGAAAGGCACCGTGTCGAGTTATATAGGAAGAGCCAAAGAAAAACTTAAAATAGCATTGAAAGATTTTTAATTTATTTTAAAATAGTTTGCAATAATTTCACTATTTTTTACGTCTTATAGTATAGGAGGCATTGCAGCTTTAAGCTGTAGGCTGTATGCTTTAGGCCGTAACTTCAAGAAGGGGGTAGTGTGAACGGAACAAAGCAAGAGACAAGGACGCATCCGACA
>CAZYZC010000050.1:0-3914 GCA_964650985.1 uncultured Planctomycetia bacterium
AGGATTTCTTCCGTACTATGGAGATACAAAGCTCGGCCTCCGCGGTGCAGAACCTCCTTCTTGCGGCCACGTCGCTGGGATTGGGGAGCGTATGGCTCGGCATACTATTCATCATGAAGGATGAGGTGAGGGCTTTTCTGGGAGAGTCTAAAGGCGAGTTCATGGCCGTCATACCGATAGGGTACTCGCTTAAGACTTATCAGGCGCCCCATAAAAAGAGCCTGGAGTATATAGCAAAATACCTTTCTTGAGTAATTTTAAGAATCCCGGTTTTCCGGGTTTTCGAAAATAAAAAAAGAGGTTGTATGGAAAACTCTATATTTATAGCCAGGATATTTGGCATATGTTATCTGGTCATGGGGGCGGGCCTTATGTTCAACCGGAAGGCCTTCCAGCAGATGATGGAGGATTTTTGTAAAAACACAACCTTGGTCTTTTTCGCCGGGCTCTTCGCGCTCATTGTCGGATCGGCGATCATCCTGGTCCACAATACGTGGGTAGCTAACTGGACCGTGATGATCACGATCATAGGCTGGGGCGGATTCATCAAGGGCGTCTGGATGATAGTCTTCCCGAATACGGTCTTCGGGTTTATGAAGGCTTACCAAAAGAACAAAAACCTGCTGATAGTTCATGCGGCTATCGCGATCATATTCGGCGCCGTCCTGATCTTCTTCGGATTTTTTGCGAAATAGGACACTGCCGGAACATATTTTATGAATACTTACCCGGTCTCCGAAAAGAAGGAACAGGGCCTCAGGAGCAGAATGGGGCGGATAGGGATCCACGAGCAGGATCTCGAGGAATCTTTCGTGCGCTCCGGCGGAGCGGGAGGCCAGAACGTCAATAAGGTATCCACGTGCGTCGTCCTGAAGCACAGGCCTACGGGCCTTATAGTCAAATGCCAGCAGGAGCGCACGCAGGCTCTAAACCGGTACTGGGCGCGCCGGATGCTCACCGAAAAATTGGAAGAGCGGATCCTCGGCCGGGAGAGCGACGAGGCTAAGCGAGTAGCCAAGATCCGGCGCCAGAAACGCAAACGCTCCAGGCGCGCGAAAGATAAGATGCTTGCCTTCAAAAAGAAGCACGGCGCGCTAAAAAAACTCCGCTCAAAACCCACAGAAGAATAGGTCGCTGTCCCTATTTTTTTCCCGTCCCTATTTTTAAAATTAAACATGAAAAAGTAAGATATTTAGCCTTCCCCGATTTAGCTCATGTGATATACTTTAGGCAGAAGTGAAAAGAGCAAACCATCCGAAAGGATGGGACGCAAAGCTAGGTTAGGACATTTCTCTGAAATGTCCAACCATCCCGCTCCTCTGGAGCGGGATAGGTTTGGATATTCACTGAAATGCCCGACCACCCGGAACCACCGGTTCCGGGTAAGAGCCTAAACTCCCGTAAGGAGCATGGCAGTCAGTTGCCGTAGTCGAAACGTGACCCGACGAGCTGACTCTTAGCTTGTCGGGTTTTTTATTGACCGAAATTTCACAGAGGATTGGAGGGCATAGCCGTGAACAGGGCGCTAAGCATCCTCATTGCCGCATCGGTACTTGCGGCGCTGAATTTTACCGGCGTGGGAGGAATCTCGACCGCGCAGGACGGAATATTTGCAGCCGGCACGGCTTCATGGTATTCCGAGATCGACCCCGGGGTTCTTTTGACCACGGCAAATATGGAGATATTCGACGATACTAAACTCGCCTGCGCTATCTGGGGCGTGCCGTTTGGCACCCTTATAAAGGTCACTAACATCGCGAACGGCAAGTCGGTAATAGTCAGAGTAAACGACCGCGGCCCGGCGAAACGCCTTGTGCGCTCCGGCCGGGTGATAGACCTGACCAAGGGCGCGTTCCGAGAGCTGGCCGATACCGACGAGGGCCTGATCAGGGTTCAATTAGATATCCTGCCATAGGAAAAATGTATAGTTCTTATTTTATTGATGGACCCCGCGTTAAGATGTATAATTTAATCCGATATGATCGATAATAAGCATAAAGACCCGCTTCATGGCGTGACCCTTGAAATGATCCTCACGCATCTCGTCGAAAAATACGGATGGCAAGACTTGTCCCGCAGGATCAGGATAAACTGCTTCGCGAAGGACCCCAGCATCAAGTCCAGCCTTGCGTTCTTAAGACGGACCCCTTGGGCGAGAAAAAAAGTGGAATGCCTGTATCTGGGGAAATAGATAAAAGAGCGCAGAACACAAATAATATGTTGCGCGGCGATTTTATTTTGTATATAATCACACTATGTACGAGAGCTACTTATATCATCCTGACCGGGGCTTGAAGACCGACCTGTCGTTCGCCGATATGGAAGAAGCCATAAAGGACGAGCGCTCGACGCTTTGGCTCGATGTGTCCGAAATAGACGATAATGACATAGACCTTTTTACGAAAGTTTTTAGTCTCCACCCTCTGACGGTGGAGGACTTTATAATGCCGAACGCCAGGCCGAAGGTGGAGGAATTCCCGGATTACATGTTCCTGGTGATCTTTTCTATGCAAACGGCCAACGGCGGCCAGAATGGCCAGAGCGGCAAGATAGGTACGACGGAGCTCGATTGCTGCCTCGGGAAGAACTTCCTGATAACCTTCCATACCGAGACATGCAATTCGATAGGCATCTGCAAGGAGCGCGTTAAAAAACAGTCCCCCATGATAATGTACGGGGCCGACATGCTCCTTTATTCCGTGCTCGATTCGTGCATAGATAATTATTTCCCAATTCTTGGTGAGTTCGACAACACCGTGGACGCGATGAGCGACGACCTCTTCAAGGCCCCCGACCAAAATACACTTAAAAGGATATACTATCTTAAGAACGATATCATGAACCTGAGGCGGACAGTGGCTCCGCAGGCCGATGTCATAAGCCTTATTACCAGAGGGACTTTCAGATTCATCCTCCCTCAGAACCTTATATATTTCCGCAACGTCTATGACAACATGGTGAGATTTAACGATACCATGGGGGGCTTAAGGGATATCATAACCGGCGCCATGGAAGCCTATGTATCGATAATATCGAACCGCTTAAATGAGGTAATGAAGACCCTCACGGTAATAGCCACGATAATGATGCCCCTTACGCTCGTCGCCAGTTTTTATGGGATGAATTTTAAACATATGCCGGAGCTCGAGAGTAAGTTCGGATATCCCGGGGTAATACTCCTCATGGCGATCATAAGCGGTGTCATGCTTTTCTATTTTAAGCGCCGAAAATGGCTGTAGGTAGGACTTCCCGTCTTAAGACCATTAGGATAATTCTGAAGAAATTCAAGCAGCAAAAAAAGCCACGCATAAAATACTGACAGCCATATCAAACGAAAGGGGATCAGGATGCAGGGGCACTATTTGGGCAAGGAGAAGAGAGAGTTTTTCAGATACAAACACGAAAAGCCTATCTACTACAGGAGCATAGGCACGCCGCCGCAGGGAGGGAAGGCCGAGAAATCTCTCACGGCGATATCCAAGAACCTGAGCGCATCGGGATTGCTCTTTACCACCGAACTCGTGCCAGAGCTATCCAGCGTAGTTGTTATAGAGCTGGATTACCGCACGAGCCAGATATGCCGTGAGATAGAATCAAAGGCTCTCATGGTGAACAATAAACTCGTAGGCAAGGTTGTAAGGATAGAAGATGCCGGCGAAGGGTTTTACGATATAGGGGTGGCGTTCATAAAGAAGACAGAGGCGGTATCACCCGAACTGAAGAACATGATACAATGACGAAGAGGTTCGTCGTATCGGCGCTTTTGCTGTTTTTGGCGTTGGTCTGCACAAATCAATGCGGAGGGGTTCTTGCAATGGATAATACAGTCGTAATGCTTGAGACCACACAGGGCCTGATGGAACTTACTCTTTCGCCGGACATCGCGCCGAAGACGTGCGAAAACTTCGTGAAAC
>CAZYZC010000050.1:4014-7554 GCA_964650985.1 uncultured Planctomycetia bacterium
GAACTTACTCTTTCGCCGGACATCGCGCCGAAGACGTGCGAAAACTTCGTGAAACTGGTCGAAAAAGGATATTATAACGGCACGATATTCCATCGCGTCATACCGGAGTTCATGATACAGGGCGGCGACCCTACAGGAACAGGCATGGGGGGCGCTTCGGTTTGGGGGAAACCTTTCGCGGATGAATTCTTGCCTAAAGTAAAGTTCGATAAGCCCGGTATCCTGGCCATGGCAAACTCCGGGCCGAATTCAAACGGCAGCCAGTTCTTCATTACCACTATCGAGACTCCGCATCTTAATATGCGCCATACTATATTCGGCAAAGTCACCTCAGGTTACGACGTCGTACAGAAGATAGAAAACACGAAAACAGGCCCCGGGGATAAGCCGGCTGTTGAACAAAAGATAATCAAGGCTTACATAAAATCCGATAACAACAGATAGATATAAAAAACGGAGGGGGATATGAGGTCACTCTTAGTTTATTATTCTTTCAGCGGCAATACAGATCACGTGGCGAAGTTATTTGCGGGAGAGCTCAAGAAAAAAGGGGAAGTCGACACCCAAAGACTCTTCCCTAAGAATGAGATAAAGGATTTTTTAGGGCAATGCCGGGCCGCGCGCGCATACAAGAGGGCGGATCTCGGAGGGAAAGCGGATTACGACGCAAGCCCTTACGATCTCATAGTGCTGGGGTCTCCCGTATGGGCATTTGCTCCGGTACCGGCGATGAACACATACCTGGACAATATATCCGGCCTTAACAGCAAGCGCGTGATAGTGCTTCTCACCTCCGGAAGCGGACTCGGGGTCAAGCATTGCTTCAAGAATATAAGGCGCGTCCTCAAGAATAAAGGCGCCTCGACCATAGACGAGATAAACATACCCGACAGGCTGCAGAAAGACGAAGGGCATATCACGGACCTCTTCAACAGCGTCTTCGAGGGAAAAGGCAAGAGTTGTGCGTGCTGCCGTCTACTATAGTAATTCCGACATAAGGATAGAGGAGAGGCCGAAGCCTGAAATAGGCGATGGCGAGCTTCTCGTCAAGATCGAGGCGTCCGGTATCTGCGGAAGTGACTGCATGGAGTGGTACCGCAGGGACAGGGTGCCCCTCATACTGGGACACGAGATAGCCGGGACTATTGCGTCGGTGGGTAAGGGTTTAAACAGGTACAAGGTTGGCGACAGGGTTTCGGCGTCCCACCACGTGCCCTGCGGGGAATGCAGGTTCTGCCGCGCGGGGCATGAGACCGTATGTGAACTCTTGCGTAAGACCAATTTCGACCCGGGCGGATTCGCGGAATTCGTAAGGATACCGAAGGTAAACATAGACAAGCTCGGCGTCTACACCATACCGAAGAACGTATCTTTTGAAGAGGCCACATTTATCGAGCCGCTGGCCTGCGTCATAAGGGCCCAGCGCCTTGCGGGTTTCAAAAAAGAGAAGTCGGTCCTGGTGGCGGGAAGCGGCATATCCGGGCTTCTGCATATAAAACTCGCCAGGGCCTCCGGCGCGAAGTTCATAGCGGCGACGGATGTGAATGATTTCAGGCTGTCCCTGGCGGCAAAGTCCGGGGCGGACCTCGCGCTTAACGCCAAAGATTATACTCCGGAAAAGTTCAGGGCGGCAAACGGCGGATATCTGGCGGACGTCGTCATAATATGCGCCGGGGCAAAGGGCGCGTTGGAGCAGGCTTTCAGGTCCGTCGAACGCGGCGGCACCGTCCTGGTATTCGCGGCGGCGGATAAGGACGCGCTCCTGCCGGTCCCGGTCAACGATATATTCTGGCGCAACGAGGTTACGGTATTAAGCTCGTATGCCGGAAGCCCGGCCGATCACGTCGAAGCCCTGGGCAAAATTGACTCGAAAAAAGTGAAGGTTTGTGATATGATAACTGACCGTTTCGGACTCACCGATACGGCGAAGGGCTTTAAGCTCGCCTCGGAGGCGCGCGAGTCGATAAAGGTGATAATCAAACCGCAAAAGTAAGTCGGTAATTTCTCAAGTCGAATTAAAGTCAGAAATTACTAAAGTCAGATAGAAGTTAGAAATTTCCAAGTCGGTTTTGCATGGAGGGATAATGAGGCCAATTGAAAGATGGGTTGAAGAACAGGCTAAATTAACTAAGCCCGACAGGATTTACTGGTGTGACGGTTCTGAGGACGAAGCGCGCCGCATCATAGAGATAGGGATAAAAGAGGAGAAGATAGAGGGAAACCCCGTATTCGTTCCGCTTAACGGCATGACATATCCGAACTCTTTCTATCACAGGAGCCATCCTACAGACGTCGCCAGAACCGAGCACCTCACGTTCGTATGCCATCCCGATAAGGATACCGCCGGCCCCAATAATAACTGGATGGACCCGGAAGAGGCGAAAGCCAAGATGACGAAGCTCTCCGACGGCTGCATGAAGGGCCGTACGATGTATGTCATGCCCTATACGATGGGGCACCCCGATTCGCCGTATTCGAAGGCCTGCGTGCAGATCACGGATATTTCCTACGTGGCGATAAGCATGCGCATAATGACGCGCATGAACAAGAACGTATTGGACAAGATAGGCAACAGCAAAGATTTTGTGCGCGGACTTCACTCGGTAGGCGATTTCGATCCGGCGAAGCGCTTCATAATGCATTTCCCCGATGAACATTTTGTATGGAGCATAGGTTCCGGCTACGGCGGTAACGCCCTTTTGGGAAAGAAGTGTTTTTCTTTAAGAATAGCTTCATGCCTGGGCCGGCAGGAGGGGTGGCTCGCTGAGCATATGATGATCGTGGGGGCCCAAGACCCGAGCGGGGATACCACTTATATAGCGGCCGCGCTTCCCAGCGCCTGCGGCAAGACGAATCTCGCCATGATGGAATCGGTATTGCCCGGGTACAAGATATGGACGGTCGGCGACGACATAGCGTGGATGAACGTCGGCCCGGACGGAAGGCTGTGGGCGATAAATCCGGAGACAGGTTTCTTCGGGGTGGCGCCGGGCACGTCGATGAAGACGAACCCCAACATGATGAAGACGCTTACCAAAGGCACTTTCTACCCGACGCTATTCACAAATACCGCCCTGGATACCGACAAGAACGAGCCGTGGTGGGAGGGCATGGACGGCGCCGTGCCGAAGAACATGACGGACTGGCAGGATAATAAGTACGACCCGACAAAGGGCGCGAAGGCCGCGCATCCGAATTCAAGGTTCACCGTATCGGCGTATCAGTGCCCGACCTTGTCGCCGCTATTCGAGAACCCGAAGGGAGTACCGATATCCGCGATACTATTCGGCGGAAAGCGTATGCATTTAAATCCGCTCATTGTTGAAGGCACCGACTGGCAGAATAACGTTTTTCTAGGCGCCAGGATGGGCTCGGAGACGACCGCCGCGGCCAGTCATAAGGAAGGTGTCGTGAGGCGCGATCCGATGGCGATGCTCCCGTTCTGCGGATACAACATGGCGGATTATTTTAAACATTGGCTCAGCATGGAGAAGAAGCTCGTTTATAAGCCGAAAGTATTCTCGATAAACTGGTTCAGGA
>CAZYZC010000051.1:0-150 GCA_964650985.1 uncultured Planctomycetia bacterium
ACGTTCCTGAAGCCTTTAATGCCGGAATACTCGCCGGCGGTTATCTGTCTGCCGGTGTCCACTATCTCCGGCTCGCCTCTTCCGAGCTCCTCGAAATCGTAAAGCTCGTAATTGCGCCTGTCTTTTAAAGCGCCGTCGGCATGTATACCG
>CAZYZC010000051.1:160-7444 GCA_964650985.1 uncultured Planctomycetia bacterium
AAGCGTTTGCGCCCACCGCCGGCTGGTTTATCGGTATCGGGACCCCGAAGGCGTAAGAAGCGTACTTCGCGATCTTCCATGCGTGCGACAGCTTCACCCTCTCATCCAGTATGTACCTTCCGCCCTTAAAACCGCTGGAATATTTTATCGCCAGAATCACGCTCACCAGGTCGGCGTTGCCG
Organism: uncultured Planctomycetia bacterium; assembly: GCA_964650985.1. Lineage (GTDB taxonomy): Bacteria > Omnitrophota > Gorgyraeia > 2-01-FULL-45-10 > 2-01-FULL-45-10 > JAPLMF01. The sequence goes on from CAZYZC010000051.1 coordinate 343, forward strand.
GCCCGTTCGCCCATACCGTTGACCGTGGTATTTATGTAGGCGTCCACGCCTGCGTCTATCGCGGCCTTCGCTCCTGCCACAGACACACCTACGACCATTCCGAGATCGTTATGGCAATGGAGCTCTATGGGCAGCTTGACCTCGCCGGCAAGAGCCTTTATCCTTTCGTAAATGGTGAAAGGATCATCGTACCCGAGAGTATCGCAATACCTTATCCTGTCGGCTCCGGCCTTCTTGGCGGCGCGGGCAAACTTTATAAGATAATCCAAGTTCGTCCTCGACGCGTCCTCGGCGTTTACGCCGAGTATCTTTATGCCGTGTTTTCTTGCGGCTCCGACGGCTTCGATCATCTCCTTTATAACGTCCTCTTTGGTATACTTGCCCTGGAACTTCCCGCCTATCATCTGCTCCGAGGTGGATATGGATATATTGAGGTTCTTGACTTTAGTCATCTTGCAGGCCTTCTCGACATCGCCCTTGATGGCCCTGATCCAGCCGCTTAAGACTATGGGCTTCAGGACGCCCATATCAGCCAGCTCCAGGTTGGCGTTAAGGTAGTTCGTCTCATGCCTGGTCACGGGGAAACCGAACTCCGACTGGAATATCCCCATGTCGTTTAAGTACATGTTTATCATCGTCTTCTGCAGCTTGGCCAGCCCAAGCCTCGAGGTCTGCACTCCGTCCCTGTTGGTAACGTCGATTATGTATATCCTGTTCTCTTTCTTTGCCATTTTTTCTCCTCTACACTTTCACCAATTTTACTTCTTTTATGTTCTTCGCCTTCCGGATCTCTTCCAGTACCGGCTTGGGGACATCGCTGTCCACATTAAGTATGCTGACGGCCCTCCCGCCCTTTTCATCTCTTCCGAAAGACATCCCCGCTATATTGACCCCGTTCTTACCCAGTATAGTGCCTATCTGGCCTATTATGCCGGGGACGTCGTTATTCTGTATAAACAGCATGCGGCCCTCCGGCACCGAATCGACGTAAAATTCGTTCAGTTTCACCAGCCTGGGAGCGGCCTTTGTGAATAGCGTCCCGATGATGGAATTTTTCATTTTGTCGGTTTCGATCTCTACGGATATGAGGTTCGCGAAATCCTGGACCTCGGCCGTCTTCGTCTCGACCACGTTTATGCCGCGCTCCTTGGATATGACCAGAGCGTTGACGTAATTTATGGTATCCTGCAGTATCGGCGTCAGTATCCCCTTCATTATGGAGACTGTGAACGGCGAGAGATCGTACTTCAGGAGATCTCCTACGTACCGTATCTTCACCTTCTTTATATGCCCTTCCACGAGCTGCGCCTGTATCGACCCGATCTTCTCGGCGAGCTTCAGGTACGGCTCTATCGTCCTGTACATCTCCGCGTCGACGCACGGGACGTTGACCGCGTTTCTGACGCCCCGGTCCAACAGCGCGTCGCGCACTGTATTGGCCACCTCCACCGCGACGTTCGTCTGCGCCTCTTCCGTAGAAGCCCCGAGGTGCGGCGTAAGAACTACCTTATCGAGCCCTATAAGCTTCGAGCCTTTCGGCGGTTCGCTCTCATAGACATCGAAGGCCGCGCCCGCCACCTTGCCCGTCTCTATGGCGCATACGAGCGCGTCTTCATCTATTATGCCGCCGCGGGCGCAATTTATCATGCGCACGCCTTTCTTCATGACGGCGAACTCGTCGCCCGATATCATATGCCTGGTTTCGTCCGTAAGAGGCGTGTGGACCGTTATATAATCGGCCTTTGCGAACAGGGTCTTAAGATCTACGTTCTCTATCCCGAGGTCTTTTGCCTTTTCGGCGGAAAGATACGGATCGTAAGCTATCACGGTCATTCCGAAAGCGATGGCCCGCTTGGCAACCTCCGTGCCTATCCTGCCGAGACCCACTATGCCGAGGGTCTTACCATACAGCTCGACACCCATGAATTTCTTGCGCTCCCATTCGCCCTTCTTCATTGATGAATCCGCCTGGGGTATCGCCCTTGAAAGGGCCATCATCATGGAAAACGTATGTTCGGCCGTAGATATGGTGTTGCCGCCGGGCGTATTGACCACTATTATGCCTTTTTTTGACGCCGCTTCGACATCGACATTGTCCAGCCCTACGCCGGCCCTTCCTATTATCTTGAGTTTATCGGCCGCGTTTATGACGTCCGCCGTAACTTTTGTGGCGCTCCTTACAAGAAGCGCATCGTAATCTTTTATGACTTTTTTAAGCTCCTCGGGAGTGAGCTTGGTATTCACGTCTACCTTGAATTCCTTCTCCGCCTGCAGTATGTCCACCGCTTCTTTTGAAAGTGAATCGCTTATCAGGACTCTGAATGACATGTGTATCTCCTCGTTGCGAAACCGACCCCTACTTAAGTATCTTCGCCGCCGCCTCGAATCCGGCGCAGGCCTTGCACTTCCATCCCATCTTAGAAAGCGCGTCCTCAAGAGCCTTTATCGACTCCAGGGTATGTTCCTTGTCTATACCGCCCATATGGGCGCACCTGAATATCTTGCCTTTAAGGTTCTCCTGTCCGCCGGCGAACGTCACGCCGTATTCGGTCTTAAGCAGCTTTATGAGCACGCCCGCATCCATCCCTTCAGGCATGTTTATACCCGTGACCGCGGAGGACGGGGATTTCGAAAATACGCTCAAGCCTATGGCGTTTGCCGCTTCGCGGAAGGCCCTGGCCTGGGACTGATGTTCGGCTATGACGTTATCTATGCCTTTGGAGTTTATCATCTCCACTGCTTTCTTCAATCCTATGACCAGAGTTATCGCGGAGGTAAAAGGCGTATCGGTGTCAATGTACGATTTTTTATACTTCTTGAAATTGAAGTAAAACTTTGGAAGCTTCGAAGTCTCCACCGCCTTCCACGCCTTTTCACTGACCGTACAGAACGCCAGCCCGGGAGGTATCATGAGGCCCTTCTGGGACCCGCATATCGCTATGTCGACCTCCCATTCATCGTTAAGGAAGTCGTCGGCCCCCAGGCCGGATATCGTATCGACCACAAATAAGGCGTTTGTGGCGCGCACGACCTCGCCTATTTTCTTTATATCGAATACCGTCGCCGTGGATGTCTCGCAGAGGGTCGTGTATACGCCTTTCGCGTCAGGATTGGCGGCGAGCGCCTCTTTTACCTGCGCGGGACTGGGGGCGGAGCCCCACTCCACATCAATATTGACGGTGTTGACACCGTAAGCCTTCGCTATGTCGCCGAACCTCTCGCCGAACTTACCGCCCCTTACCACTATTATCTTGTCCCCGGGCGACAGGACGTTGACGATAGACGCTTCCATGGCGCCCGTGCCGCTTGAAGTGAATGTGAAGAGGTCTCCTTTTGTCTTGAATATCTTCCTTAAGCCCTCGGTGGCATCCTTGAATATCGCCTGATACTCTTTTGTCCTGTGATGTATTATGGGCTTGGCCATCTCATTTCTTATCTCTTCGGGTACCGGAGTCGGACCCGGGGTCATCAGGTAGCTCTTCTTCGCCATCTTCTTTCCTTTCTTATGATTTAAAACTACTTCTTCTTCGCTATGTTCGTAACGACTTCGTCGACTATCCCGTAGCCTTTAGCCTCTTCCGCCGACATGAAATAGTCCCTGTCGGTATCCTTCTTTATCTTGTCGAGCGGCTGCTTGGTGTGCTTGGCCAGTATCTCCTCGAGCCTTGCGCGTAATCTCAATATCTCCTGGGCCTGTATGCTTATGTCGGTAGCCTGGCCCTGGACGCCGCCCCATGGCTGATGTATCATTATCCTGGAGTGTGGAAGAGCGTAGCGCTTTCCGGCTGTGCCGGCCGCCAAAAGAACCGCACCCATGCTCGTCGCCTGCCCCATGCAATATGTGTTGATATCCGGCTTCACGAACTGCATGGTGTCGTATATCGCAAGGCCGCTGGTGACCGACCCTCCGGGGGTGTTTATGTACATGCTTATTTCCTTATCCTGGTCTTCCATCTGGAGGAACAGAAGCTGGGCTATGATTATGTTGGCGACATTGTCATCCACAGCGGTACCGATGAATATTATCCTGTCCTTCAGGAGCCTGGAATATATGTCATAGGCTCTCTCGCCTCTGCCGGTGGTCTCTATCACCATAGGAACAAGTATACTCATATCCTCCCCCTATTCTTCGGTTACTTTCGCGTTCTTGACCAGGAACTCTATCGTCTTGCCCTCTCTCAGCTGCTCCTTCAGGTCGTCGATCAGCTCTTCGCTCTCGTAGTGCGCCTTAACCTCGGCCTCCGATTTACCGGTCTGGGCGGCTACGGCCTTATAGGCCTCCTCGACGTCCTTTTCACCGACGTCTATTTTTTCGGCTCTGGCTATCGCGTCCAGTATGAATAAGAGCCTCACGCGGCGCAGGGCATCGATCCCGAACTTACCCTTAAACTCTTCGTCCTTCTTATCGAGATCCTCTTTCTTAAAACCTTTTTCGGCCAGGTGACGCTTGGCGTTCTCCACCATATACGCGAGCTGCCGCTTGACGAAACCGCCGGGTACGGCAAAGTCGTTGTCATCGATGAGCCTGGCCAAGACCTTATTCTCGGCCTCTATCCCGGCGTTACGCCTGGCCTGTTCTTCGAGTCCGGTTTCGATATCTTTCTTAAGGCTTTCGAGGCTCTCTTTTCCCAGGTCCTTGGCAAGCGCGTCGCTCAGCTCGGGAAGCTGACGGACTTTTATATCTTTCACCTTAACATGGTATATGGCCTTCTTGCCGGCAAGGTCCTTATTCGGATAATCCTTGGAAAGGGTGACCTCTATGTCCTTTTCGTCGCCTTTCTTCATGCCAACCATGCCGTCCGAAAGCCCCAACGCTATCGTGTCTTTGTCGAGGAAGAGCCAGAGATCCTCCCTCTTTCTGTGGATCGGCTTGCCGTCCGCCAGGCAATCCAGATCGCTGACGGCATAATCGCCCATCTGCAAGGGCCTGTCGGCCGGAGACTCATACTTGGCATGCATCTGCTGCACATTCTCCAGGGTCTTGTCGATATCCGACTTTTCTATCGTGACTTTTTTGCGCGTGACGGCTATGCCCTTATAATTCTTCAGATTGAATTTGGGGCGCGTCTCGACCCTGGCCTTGAACGACATCGCCTTTCCCTCTTCGAAAATCATATCGGTTATCTCGGGCGATCCTATCGGTATTATGCCGTGCTCTTTAAGCGCGGCCGCATAGGCGTCGGGGAGTACGCGCTTGATCGCTTCCTCCGAAGCGTTCTTCGCGTAATGCTTCTTAACGAGCTCCGCGGGAGCCTTGCCGGGCCTGAAGCCCGGAATGCTGGCGACCTTGGCTATCTCGGCGTAAACCTCTTCGAAGGCCTTATCGACGGACTCCTTCGGAACGTCTATCTCGAATAATGTTGAACACGCTTCCAGTGATTTTGCTTTTGATCTCGACATGACACCCTTTCTTTTATCCTACACTCATACGATCAGGATAAGACCCTGACTTAAGCGATCGATCTTTTACGCGGCGGATATTATATCACAAACCGCTCTACATTGTAAATTTTTCACCCAGATATAACTCCCGGGCCTGCGGGGACGATATAAGGTCTTCCTTGGTGCCGGATATCAGTATCTTGCCGTCCGCCATAAGATAAGCCCTGTCGGTTATGGTGAGGGTCTCCCTCACGTTATGATCCGTCAGGAGCACCCCCAGGCCCTTATTACGAAGGTCCTTGATTATCTCCTGGCACTCGGCAACCGCTATCGGATCTATCCCGCTGAAAGGCTCGTCCAGCAATATGAAGAGAGGGTTGGTGACCAGCGCCCTCGTTATCTCTACGCGCCTCTTCTCGCCGCCCGATAACGTGTAGGCCTTGTTCCTGCGGAGGTGCGTGATCTTGAGCTCGTTCAGAAGCTCGTCGCAGCGCCTTTTGCGCTCGCGCGGAGAGAATCCGAGCGTCTCCAGCACCGCCATTATGTTCTCCTCCACGGTAAGCTTCCTGAATATCGAAGGATCCTGGGAAAGATACCCGATGCCGAACCGGGCTCGCATGTGAAGCGGCATCTTCGTTATATCCTGCCTGTCGAAAACTATCCTGCCGAAGTCGGGCTCAACTATCCCCGTTATCATGTAAAACGTCGTCGTCTTCCCGGCGCCGTTGGGGCCTAAAAGGCCTACGATCTCCCCGCGCTTTACATTTATATCCACGGAATTGACCACCCGCCGCGAACCATACTCTTTTACCAGCCCCGTAGTCTCTAAGAGATGCATTATTTCCTCTCCCCGAACAGGTCCCCCGAAAGGCCGCCTTCCTGATATATCACAATCCGGGGCTTCCCGGTCAGAAGTATCTTCCTTTCGGATTCCACGTATACCGCCCTGTCGCTGTAAGTTACGTTCTCACCCTGCATTATCTTCACATTCCCCTCGGCGACTATCTCTTTTACCCTTCGGGTAACGGGGTCGAGGTGCACGGTTATCTTATCGGCGTCAATATCCCCGTCCTCGCTCGACACCTTCACATTCTTGAAGAAGTACACCTGGTTATTTTTATAATTAAACTCAACCTCGCCGTCGCAGACTATCGTCGTCTTCCTTTTTTTGCTGTTTGGATCTTTTTCCGGCCGGCCGCTCCCGGCGGCGGGGGAACCCATCGCACCTCCGTCAAAACCGTTTGCGCTGATTATGGTCGCCTTGACGTCGTTTTCCAGGACGACGCTATTCTTCTCCTTGTCGTATATACCGTCCCTGGCGGTTATCGTCGCCTCGGAATCATCGCTATAGGCCTTGGCCACTATGTCGTTTAATTTCATCTGCGTCGGCGAAACGGTCTCCGCGGACTTCCCTCTAACATCCCATTTCTTCTGCCCGCTATCGGAGAGCCCCTCAAGATTGAATGACAGCACTTTCTGCTGTACGCCCTCTTTTTCATCTTTTTGAGTAGCCGCCGCCTTGGGCTTAGGGAATTCTTTTTTGCCGCATCCGGAAGCCGCAAGCGCCAAAATCATCACTATAGTAACTAGGTATCTCATTTAGAATTTGTCTTCTGTTTTTTAACTACGGACTACTGACTACCGACTCCTTCGTCTTCCATCGCCTGTGCATCCATACCCACTGGTCCGGATACTTTCTTATATAGGCCTCCAGGACGTC